>CAZNWW010000246.1:0-6355 GCA_964576155.1 uncultured Myxococcales bacterium
CTCCCTGGCCACGAGCTACGCGTTCCACGACTACTTCAACTACACATCGAGCCAGCGTGACGGGATCCTGACATTTCTGTGGTACGTCGAGCGATACCTGTACATGGCCCGCACCGGCCATCCGGAGGCCTACGCGCTGCTCTCGGGGGACCAATGCTGGCGCGATGCGATCCTCACAATCTGGGGGCGCGCATTCCTCTTCCTGGATGTCACCGAGGACCTGCCGAACCTCGGGATCCAGGACGACGCCCTCATCAATCTCGTCATGGAGCCGGTCCTGCTGGACGAGATCCAGCTACTGCGGGACGCCGCAGGGTGCCAGTAGTCGGTTCCTGGCTCGACCGTCCCACCTGCGCCGCGTCGAGGCCGAGGGTGTTGACTCCCAGCTCCCTTCTGCCAATAATCGTCATGAAAGGAAAAACCGGCATGAAACACATTATCCGCCGGTATGTCGCGAAGCTGGAGGGAGTCCTATGGCTGAACACGTCTGTTTTCTGGTACATGGCATGGGCAAAGCGGGTGCGAACTGGGAGCAGGATCCCATCGCCACTTTTGATGCGACCTGGGCCATGATCCCCGAACTGGAACACGAACAGCGCGCTGACTACCTCGAGTTCGTACCGCTGGAGTACGACTCGGTGTGGGAGCAGTATCTCGGTCGAGTGACGGACGGGGCCGAGGGGCTGAAAGACGTGGTCGACCAGAGCGCCATCAACTCGATTGTTGATGCGTTCCAGGGCGCTGACGACGAGGACAAGAACTTCTTCTGGAGTCATGTGTTCGACGTCCTGCTCTATCGATTCGGCGGCGATCTCTATCGCGCGGCCCACGTCAAGCTGCTGCACGAGATGGTGTCGTTCATAAACGACCGATGGGACACCAGGCCGAACACGAAGTTCTCAGTGATCGCGTACTCCCTCGGGACCGCGGTGATGCACGGGGCACTCAATCGGCTGGCGGCCGGCCCTATCGGGCGAAGATCCTGAAGACCGATGGTGACTTCCACTGGATCACGTACCCGGGCTGGACGTCGGCCTGGGACGAGTGGGTGATGTCTGGAATATATCTGGCCCTCGCCAGGCTTGCCTTGACGCACTTCGGATCAGCGAGAGGTTATTACATCCCGGCCGCCGAGGTAGGGACGGAGGATCTCTGGGATCACTACGGTGCCGTCGGCCTGCTGGTAGTTCTCGAGGATGGCGATGACCGTGCGGCCGACCGCGAGGGCGGAGCCGTTCAAGGTGTGCAGGAAGCGGGGCTTCTGTTTCTTGCCGTCAGGGCCGGGCGCGGGGCGGTAGCGGGCGTTCATACGGCGGGCCTGGTAGTCGGTAAAGTTGGAGCAGGACGAGATCTCCCGCCAGACCTGCTGCCCGGGCAGCCAGACCTCCAGGTCGTAGGTCTTCGATGACGAGAAGCCCAGATCCCCGGTGCAGAGCTCCATCACGCGGTACGGGAGGTCAAGGCGCTTGAGGATCTCCTCCGCGTCTGCGGTAAGGGCCTCCAGATGATCCCGGCTCTCCTCGGGACGACAGAACCGGACCAGCTCCACCTTCTGGAACTGGTGCAGCCTTGTGAGCCCCCGGGTGTCACGCCCCGCCGCCCCCGCCTCCCGGCGGAAGCAGGAGGAGTAGGCCGCGTATTTTATTGGCAGGACCTCGTCGTCGAGGATCTCGTCCCGGTGGATGTTGGTGACCGGCACTTCAGCGGTGGGGATCAGGTAGAGGTCGTCCACCCGGAACGCGTCCTCCTCGAACTTCGGCAGCTGCCCGGTGCCGCGCATGCTGTCCCCAAGAACGAGGTACGGCGGGAGGAGCGGCTCGGAGCCCCGCTCCTCGGCGATGTCCAGCATGAGGTTCGCCAGGGCCAGCTCCAGCCGTGCGCCCAGACCCCGGTACAAGGCGAAACGCGACCCGGAGATCTTGGCAGCAGCGCCGGGGTCGAGGATGCCCAAATCCTCGCCGATGTCCCAATGCGCTTTTGCATCGAAGTCGAAGGTACGGGGCGTCCCCCATTCGCGTACCTGGCGGTTGTCCTCTTCGCTTGTCCCGGCGGGGACGCCCTCCGCGGGGATGTTGGGGACCTCCAGGAGGAATTCGGCCTGCTCCTTCGCCAGCTCCGCCGCCCGCTTCTCGTACTCGGAGATATGCTTGGACATCTCGCCGAGCTTCGCGCGCAGCGCGGGGATCTCTTCCTTGGGGGTGGACTTGAACGACGACGAGAGCTTCTTCTGCTCGGCGCGGTTGACCTCGAACTCCTGGAGCGCTGCGAGGCGCTCCTCGTAGAGCGCCTTGAAGCGGTCCATATCCACGTCGGCCTTGCGGTGGGCCATCGCAGCCTTCACCGCGTCCAGGTTCTCATAGACCCATCGGGCATCCAGCATGGCGGTCTCCTTGGCGTGGTGCTGACGGGACTCTAGCGGAGGACGTGGCGGGAGATGACCAACCTCTGGATCTCCGAGGTGCCCTCGCCGATGGTGAGCAGCTTCTGGTCCCGGTAGAACCGCTCCACGTCGTACTCCTGCATCAGGCCGTAGCCGCCGTGGATCTGGACCGACTCGTCCACCACACGCCCCATGACCTCGGAGCAGTAGAGCTTGGACATCGCTGCTTCCTTCGAGAAGGGCTTGCCCGTGTCCTTGAGCCAGCAGGCCCTATAGAGCAATGCCCGGGCGGCCTCGATCTCCGTGGCCATGTCCGCCAGCTTGAACGCTATCGCCTGGAAGGCCGCGAGGGGCTTGCCGAACTGCTGCCGCTCCTTGGAGTACTGCACCGCCTTGTCGAACGCGCCCTGCGCGCCGCCCAGGCCCATGGCCGCAATGGCCAGCCGGCCCGCGTTCAGGGTCTGGAGCATCTGGTGGAACCCCTGGCCCCGCTCACCCAGGAGGGCCGCGCCGGGCACCCGGCAGTCGTCGAAGTAGAGCTCGCCCGTGTCCGACGCCCGCCACATCATCTTGCCGTGCATGGTCTTGGTCGTGTAGCCCTCGGTGCCGTTGGGGACGATGAAGCAGGAGTACTCCTTGCGACCGCTGTCGTTCTTGCCCGTCACCGCCTGGACCACGCAGAAGCCCGCTAATGGGTTAGTTGCGTTGGTGATGAAGATCTTCGAGCCGTTGATGATCCAGTCATCGCCGTCTTCGACCGCGTTGGTCTTGGACCCGCCCGCGTCGGAGCCCGCGTTGGGCTCGGTCAGGCCGAAGGATCCCATGGCCTCGCACGTGCAGAGCTTCGGCAGCCACTCACGCTTCTGCTCCTCACTCGCAAAGAAATGGATCGGTCCGATGCCGAGAGAGTTGCCCGCAGCAAGGGTCGCCGCGTGGGAGCCGTCCACTCGGGCGACCTCCTCCACCGCAATGACATAGGCCAGGTAGTCCATCCCGGCCCCGCCATACTTCTCGTCGACGAAGAGGCCGAAGAGGCCCAGATCGGCCATCTTCCTGGTGTTCTCCACCGAGAAGGTCTCGGTCTTGTCCAGCTCCTGAGCGGTAGGTCCGATGACCCTCTCGGCGAACTCACGCACCGCCTGGCGCAGGATGGTGTGTTCCTGGGACAACGAATAATCGGGCATCGGTTCCTCCCTTCCTGTCCCAATCTTCGGGATCGTGACTACACGTAGCAGCCGTCCGGACAGGCGTCAAGCGTCGCGGCGCACGCGTTGCACCGCGCACATCCGTACAATACAATGTGCTGACCGGTGCAAGCAGGCAGAGCGATGCAGGAGGCGGAATGACACAGACTGCGTGCTTGGGGATGATCAATGCGACGTTCCCCTGCCTCCTGTTGGGGACGCTCCTGGTCCTGGGCGGCTGCGCCGGCGACGGCGGCCCGAAAGGTGGCGAGGGCGCTGACACCGGCGCCCCCCCGGCAGACGCCTCGGGCGGCGGCGACGTCATCTGCTTCGCACCCCCGGATCCCGAGATCACCCTGCCCGACGACGGCACCCGCTTCGAGATGGACGACGAGGTGGTGTTTCACGGCCTCGTCTCGAACGGCGGCGAAGCCCGGGACACTTGGACCGCTACCTGGACATCGAGCCTCGACGGCGAGCTCTGCTCCGCCCCCCCGGGCGACGGCGCAACCCAATGCATCGTCCAGGAGTTGTCCATGGGGCTCCACGAAGTGACCCTCTCGGTCACCGACGACTGCAGCATCCTGGGAGAGGCCAGCGTCACCATCGTTATCAACGGCGCACCGACGACCCCTGCTGTGCTGATCACGCCCGCAGAGCCCACCACCGCGGACAACCTGGAGGCGAGCCTGGCCAACCCGGCTGAGGATCCCAACGGGGACGAGATCTCATTTACCTGGGTCTGGCTCAAGGACGACGTGAAGGTGGACAACTTCGCGGGACCCGACGTCAGCGCTACTCTCACCACCATGGGCGAGACCTGGACCGTGCGAGTCACTGCCTCCGACGGCACCCTCTTCGGCAAAGCCATGACCGCGTCGGTGACCATCGGCAACTCCCTGCCGTCCATCGAGAGCGTCCAGATCATGCCATCCTCCGGCGGCGCAGCGACGGAGTTCGTCTGCGTGCCCTCGGGCTGGAACGACCCCGACGGCGCCCCGGAGACCTACGAGTTCCAGTGGACGGTGAACGGTGGCATCGACGCCGACCAGATCAACGCAGCGCTCAGCGCAGACCTTGCCAAAGGAGACGTGATCCGCTGCGCGGCTACTCCCATGGACGACGAGGGTGCGGGCGAGACCCTGCAGAGTGATCCCGTCACCCTGGTCAACACGCCGCCGTCCTGTGATGCGGCGGTCCTCACACCCACCGCCGGCGATATAACGACAGTGTTCGCCTGCGCCCCGGAGGGATGTGCAGACTCGGACGGCGACTCCTTCAGCACGCAGGTGATCTGGGTCTTGAGCGGCGAGGAGCTGCCCTCCTCCACCACCGACGTGATCACCGGACAGGCCATCGGCGCGTCCAAAGGTGACACCCTCCAGTGCAAGGTCTTCGGCAGCGACGGCGTCGGCGACGGCAGCCCCGTGAAGTCCGTGACCGTGACCCTTGGCAACGCGCCCCCCCTGGCCACCTCCGCGGTTGCGAGCCCCCTCCAGGTCCACGAGGAGGAAGTAGTGACCTGCACCCCGTCCGGGTGGCAGGACCCCGACGGCGACCCCGAGGACTACCTCTACCAATGGACGGTGAACGACATCGTCGTAGAGGGCCAGACGGGCCCCACCCTCTCGGGCGATTTTTTTGATAAGGGTGATACGATCACTTGTGCGGTCATCCCGTTTGACGGCACCGACGAAGGCACAGCCGTGGAGTCCAAGGTCGACGCGCAGGGGATCGACACTGCGCCGTCGTTGGCCTCTGCTGTCGTCACGCCGGACACGGGCTCCAAGGCGGACCAGTTCAGCTGCACAGCCGAAGGCTGGTCCGACCCGGACCCGGCGGACCACCCGGACATGTGGGGAACCCCGGACTCAATGGACGTGGGCGTACCGGGCTATGTATACCTGTGGAAGGTGGGCGGGCAGGCGGTCCCGAATGCCCTCAGCATCACCTGGCAACCCGTGGCCGCGACCAAGGGTGACACGATCTCCTGCGCAGTGACCCCTTACGACGGGGAGCTGAGCGGAGACGCAGTGGAGAGCCAGGGAGTCCTGCTCCTGAACGCGCCACCCACCGTACAGTCAGTCACCATCGATCCGGCCCAGGGAGGCAAGAACGAGACCTTCACCTGTGTCCCGGACGGCTACACCGATCTCGACGGCGGGGATCCTGAGATCTACCTCTTCCAGTGGTTCGTGAACGGAGGGCTGCTGGCGGCCCAGGAGTTGTCGACCCTGGACGGCGCAGCCGCGGGCCTCGACCAGGGGGACGAGATCATCTGCACGGTCACTCCCTTCGACGGGGAGGCCTACGGCGACCCGGTGAGCAGCGCGCCCCTGGAGATCACGAACAGCCTCCCGTCCATCACCGGCGTGGTGATCCAGCCCGGGGACCCGGTCACCGGGGATGACCTGGTCTGCGCGCCCCAGGGCTGGCAGGACACGGACGGGGATCCTCCGGGCTACCAGTTCCAATGGTCCGTCAACCAGGCTCTCCTGGGGAGCCAGACCACCAACACCTTGTCCCACACCCTGACGAAGAAGGGCGACGCGGTGGTTTGCGTGGTCACGCCCTTCGACGGCATCGACGAGGGCTTCGTCAAGTCTTCAGGGGTGGTGACCATCGGCAACACCCCACCGCCGCCGCCGGACGTCCTGGTGGTCCCTCAGATCCCGAGCCTGGGCCAGGACCTGACCTGCACGGTGGAGCCGCTGCCAATAGACCCGGACGGAGATCCAATCACCCTGGAGTATGCCTGGTCCCTGGACGGCCAGGAACTGGCCGGGGAAGA
>CAZNWW010000247.1:0-6351 GCA_964576155.1 uncultured Myxococcales bacterium
ATGGTGACCCGCTTCTCCGTATGCGCAGGGATCGGATACACCCGGGCCTTGAAGAGGCTGCCGCCCGCCCACTCCAGGAGGCCCGGATCCCGCTTCTCTCGTTTGATGGTCTCGTAGATCTCACGGGCTCGCTGCTTCTCCACGACGTCCGCCTCCACGAGGCGGTCACCGATCCACATGCCGAAGTTGGAGATGGACGCGTCCTGGGGCAGGGGGAACTGGAAGACGCCTTCGAGGATCTCGCCCGTGTGGTTGACGAAGGACTCCTCGATCACGGTCCGTGCGATCTGGTCCCGCACGTCAACGGTGACCTTGTGGGAGCCCAGGGTAAGAGACACCTCGCGGCCGTCCACGTTCGCCAGGAGCGCGCCCATGGCCTCCCGAGGGTTCAGGTTCACGAAGCCGTCGAGCCAGGCGGGGTCCTTGTCGAGCTTCTTCGGGCCACCCTTTCCTGCGCGCCAGACCCCCTCCTTCGGGGTTCCCGGACCAGCGGACATCACCGCTAGCTCGCCATGGATCAGGTGCAGCTTTCCCCCGGCCTCCACCCGAAGGAGACCTCCCGGTCCCAGGATCACGTCGCCGCCGCCCTGCAGGGTCAGCGCGGCCCCGTTCGGTCCCCGTGCGCCGCAACGGATCTCGTCCCCGGGGAGGACCTCTTGCCGATCCTCCGCCGGCGTCCACCGGGCCGCGTTCTCGGGCCGGACGTCCACGAACCCCTCCACGGAGGAGAGCCGTGCCGCGGGCGGCGGAGCGTCCACGGTGCCCGCTGCTGTCCCCGTCGAGGAAAGCAGGCCGAGGACAACAAGGGTGATCATGAGGGTGTGACGCATGGTTCCTCCTTCAAGATGACATGACGGCTCGGTGTTAGATCCTTCCCACGAGGAGAACCGAATCTCAACCGGAATTCTTCCCGTGGGCGCCTATAGACGCCCGTAATGAGAAAAAGTTTCGTGGGTCGGTGGACCTGCTACCAGGGTTCCGGCAGCTCACACTCCACGAACGCTGGATCGCAGATGTTCACCGGCATTCGCATCGCGTCCAGGCTCTGTCCGCCTGGCTCGGCGTCGAGGAGGGTGAGACCATCCCCATCCTCGGTGACCAGCACGCGGAACTCTGCGGACCAGGCGACGCCGTCGCAGGGGACGCCGGAGGTCAAGCGGATACGGAGCGCGCCGTCTTCCACGGGCTCCCAGGTGCCGAGGATCGGCCACTGGCCCGACCCCTCGGGATCGCAGGGGAAGGGCGGGATGTCGTCGAGCCAGACCGGATCCTCGGGCAGGTGGCCCCGCCGGAAGGTACCGTCGGGCTCGAAGCGGAAGAGGCTGTAGTGGTTGTACCCCCCGGGCCAGCCGATGAGCCAGGTCCCGTAGATCACCGAGGGGTGGGTCGAGGCGCCCATGCAGATCCCCGGGGGCAGACAGGGGACGCCGCCGCAGTCATCGTCATTGCGACAGTCGGCGCAGCGACCGTAGACGCAGCGGCTGTATTTATACGAGGAGATCACCAGGCATTCATCGTCCTCCTCGCAGGCCCGATGGAAGGGCGGCTCACAGAGACAGACCGGACAGGGCATCTCCGATATGGAGACGAGGCCACAGCCCGGTGATGTGCAGTCCGGCGTAGCAGGACAGTTGGGATCGGCCCGGGCGATGCAGCGGCCGGCGCGGCAGGCCCGTCCCTTGGCGCATTGAGTGTCCTGCCAGCACCATACACAGTTGCCCAGGACACAACTCTCCGCAGCGCCTTCGCCGGCGATCACCGGGCAGTCGGCGTCCGTCGCGCAGGGCCCTGGGGTGCAGGGAGCCCGGGGGCAGCCGCTCTCGGGGAGGAGCCATTGGTAGGCGCAGGCTGCGAGCGCGCCGATGTACGATTCGCACCCGATGAAGGCCGCGTCGGGGAGGCGGGAAGGAACGTCGAAGGCCGCGTCCGCGCCGGAGTGACCCGTGTCCGGGTTCAACACGTCCACGGGGACCGGCGGGACAGCTCCGTGCCCCGGACAGCCGGAGACCGTGAGCCAGGAGATGAAAGCGAGGAGCATCAAGACGCGCGCATGCATCGGCCACCTCCTTCCACCGCAGTCTACCCGGACCTCAGCGGGGAACAAGGACCGGCGGTGTTGAAATTGACTCGCGCCCGGGCTCGTGCGATCCTGCTGGTGGACGGACATGGAGACAAGGATGGATCGATCTTCGCCACCAGGCAAGGGGCTGACCCCGGGTCAGGGTGGCTCAGAAAAGGTCGCAACGGGGGCGGGCCGCAACCTCGCAGCCTCGCTGGACAGTCTGATCCGTTCAGTTCGAACCAACCCAGGAGCAGTGCCGAACCTCATCGAACGAATCCTCGGCTACTGGCAGGAATCCGAGCACAAGACATTGGAAATCCTCCCAACGGGGATGCCGTTCGACCAGAACATGGTCTTCTCCGCCGAGGAGGAGGAGGAGGGGCGCTGGCTCCTCCCGGAGCTCCAGGTGGATCTGGGTGCGTTCGAGACCCGGGTGGACGGCGGCGCCTTCGTCATCCCGACGGACGAGCACGAGCGACTGCAAGACCTCTGCGTAGACCCGATTTTCTGGGCCGAGGCCAGGCCGATGTTGTCCTCCTGCACCCTACCCTTCAGGAGGGCATTCCTGCACTCCACCTGGCCGATCTCCTGATGCGGGAGTTCGCCAGGGCGGTGGATCTGCGAGTGATGGATCTCCTCACCCGTCTCGGGGATCGCCAGGACGCCTACGCTCAGTCCCTGCTCACGGCCCTCGAGGTGGACGTCCTCGGTCGACGGATCGCAGCCGGGGCGCCGATGACAAACCCGGGAATACGGGCCCTGGCCGGGCTCATCGTCTCGGGCCCGCTACCAATTGCCCGGGGCGCGGCCCAGGGCTTCATCGAGCGCGCGGTGACCGATCGGGAGGCCTTCGCTGCCGTGAAGCAGATCGCGTCGTCGGTCGTCTTCCCGCGGTTCTGCGAGCTGCTGAACCTGGATGATCTGGACCACGATTCATTGACGACCCTCGGGCTGCTGATACTCCGGAGCAAGGACCCGCCGCGTCTGATGCCGAAGTTCTTCGACTCGGTCTCACCTGAAGTGGCGTTGAGCGTACTGAGCCAGGCCCCACAGAACCTCCTGTGGGAGGCCCGCAGCGCAGTAGGTAAGATCCTCATCGGGGCGGCGGATCCCGACCGCCGGCGACAGCTGGTGCGGGTCGTCCTCGGGACCGGCGAGGACCGTTGGCTCAAGGTCCTTGCTCGAGCCCTCGACCACAATGGTGGCAAGGGATGGTGTCCGGCAACCCTCAAGGTCACCTGCGAGAAGCTGTGCGCAGGAGGCTTCAGTGAAAAGACCCTGGTTCCCCTGGTCAAGGACGCCAACTCGACGGACGACGCTGTCATCGCTGCGCTCCGGGTCCTCGAGGACAGCCCGGACGCGCTCAAGGAGGCCACAAGGTTCCACTTTCGTGAGTTGACACACTCCAAGGAAGTGCGTCGGCGCCTACGGAAACTCCGCAAGCGACTCAGGGAGGACAACTGACATGGCCGACGGAACCAGGCACGGTCCCGCCGAGCGGCGCAAGGAGGAGGACCTCCTCGGATCCCTCTTCCTCCTGGAGCGCACCGTCCGCACCCACGGCGGTTCCCACCCCCTGGCGCGGCAGATCGCCGGCCGCGTCGCGCAATCGATCCACGACGCGGGGGTCCCATTGAGCCTGCAGTTCGTCGGGACCGCGGTGTTCAGGGATCTGTCACTGGTTCCGGTCTCGCTGCAGAGCTACAAGCAGGTCGAGGAGCTCTCCCAGACCCTTCGAAACCTGGGTATCGACGAACTGACTTTTTCCGCAGTACCGAACGTCGCGGACCTGGTGCGCTTCGGTGAGGCGTTGGCCCGGGCCGCGTCCACCAAATCGGACGCGTTGGACCAGGTCGTGATCCCGAACCTGTCCTGGCGGGCGATCGAAGGCGCCCGCTGGGGGCTCGACACCGACGAGTTGGACCCCGACATCTACACGTCCACCCAGGTGGGGCTGGCCATCGCAGATGCAGGGCGCCTGGTGGCCGGCCGGGACGGGCCTTGGGACTGGGCAGCGGGCCTCGCCGTCGTGCGGCGGTTGGATCGAGCCTTCCGGGTCAGCCCTTCCGCTACCAAGCGTGCGCTGGAGGTCAGGGCCGAGAAGTGGTCCCTGGCACGGCGCGCGGTGTCGGCAAGCCATCGAGTCCTGGCGGTCCTGGACACCGTGGGGACGACACGGGTCGTCCGCCGCGCCGTGACCCACGGCGCGCTGGCCCTGGCAGTCCAAGGGCTCCACACCCGTGGCGGCGATCCGATCGTCCCCGCCGCCGAGGAGCTCCTGCCCCGGCTGGTGACCTCCCAAGGGTTCACACGCGCAGGTGTCGAGCCGCATCGGCTGCGCACGATTGCGCTGGTGAATCGCTTCACCCCTGAGTATGCGAAGCTGCGCAAGACCCCATGCATCCTGCACCTGCTCCTGATCGCTTACGAGCTGGAGCGTCGTCGCTGCCCCGAGGGCACCGACTTCGACCTGACCAGCGGTGATCTCCTGGCCCTGGCGGTGCATGAAGCGGGCACCCGGTATGATGCGGGCTTCGTCCGCCTCATCGTAGACACCGCAGGCCGCATCCCCGTGGGCGCACATGTTCGCCTCACGGACGGCCGCACGGGTGTGGTGCTCCTCACGAATCCGGCGGCGCCGCGCCTCCCGAAGGTCCTTATCGACGCCCAGGTCTTGACCCCGACGAGCCCGGTCTCGCTGGTGTCGCCGGCCCGTCGAGAGGGAGTGGCCTGACGTGTCCCTCGCCCCCGGACAAAGTATCCTCGGCCGCTACAGGATCGAAGAGCTCCTCGGCGAGGGCGCCATGGGGCAGGTCTTTCGGGGCCGCCATGAACACCTGGACCTCGCCGTAGCCGTCAAGGTCCTCCGCGGCGACGGTACACCGGATATCCTGGAGCGCTTCGAGCGGGAGGCGAAGCTCATGGCCCGGGTCCGCCACCCGAACGCGGTCGCCGTGCAAGACTATGGCTTCCTGGAGGACGGCTCCCCGTGTCTGGTCATGGAGTTCATCGAGGGTGAGGCCCTGGAGGATCGTCTGGAGCGCTGCGGCGCCCTCCCATGGCCGGACGTGCTCCATCTCGGGCAGGGTCTCCTCGCAGGCCTCGACGCCCTCCATTGTGCGGGGGTGCTGCACCGGGACCTGAAGCCGTCGAACGTGGTCATCGCGCCGGGAGATCCGGAGGTCCCCAAACTCATCGACTTCGGCATAGCGCGCCCCACGGACGACGAGGGGGGCCGGATCACCCGCACCGGCGTGCTCGTGGGAACCCCGGCCTACATGGCGCCGGAGCAGATCATGTGCACCAGGCTGGGGCCGCTTACGGATCTCTACTCCCTGGGGCTCATGTTGTACGAGCTCCTCACCGGAAGCCTCCCGTTCCCGACAGACAGCATGGCCGCGGTGATGCGCCGCCTCAAAGAGGAGATCCCGGCCCCCGTTGCGCCGGCGGGCCGCCCACGGATCCCAGAAGCCGCAGCAGGGGCCGTGGTCAAGGCGTGCAGCCCGGAAGAGGAGGCCCGTCCCGCGAGCGCCCGGGAATTCGCAGCGCTCCTGCGCCAGGCTGCGTCGGGAGAACCGGGCGGGGAAATCCCCGTCGGGACCACGGTCACAGCCGAGGCCGCTCCGGGCTGGGAAGTGGTTCCCGCGGCCACACCTCGGGCGCGGGTGGCGCCCGACACGGCATGGGACCGCATTCGTTCGGGGGACATAACCAGCGGGCGCCGCTACCTCCTGGCCGCCCGACTTCCACCGTCGCGGCTGCGGGCCCACGATGACCGCCGCTGGCTGGCCTCCCTCACCGAGGGGCATGGTCGGGGGTTCACCATGGGCGCACGTCTCTGGTTCGCCCTCCAAGGGGCCCCGGAGGATCTGCGAACGGCGCAGCGGCGGGCCGAGGGCATCCGCAGGAGCCTCGAGGAGCGCTTTGCTGACACAGTACGGGTTCAGATCACGCTGGTGGACGGAGACTTCACGGTCACGGGCGCCGCCCTCGTGGGGACCGCACCCCTGCCAGATCCCCTCAAGGACCTGATCTCGGCCCTGAGCGGGTAGCCCCGGATGAACTTGGTTTTCAGATGGTGAGAGGATACAATCCGGCGCTCGTAAAAGCGGGAGGGCTGTTTGGCTGATGAAGCAACTGATAAAAAAACTCATTCCAAGACCTGTGTTGCACATGATGCGGGATATCCATGATAAGCGAAGACTCCGTGTCGTTCCGGAACTTACTTTTGATACAGTTCATTTGAGACATGCCCGTGATCTTGATCTTCCGGCCATATTCTCGGACGT
>CAZNWW010000248.1:0-6326 GCA_964576155.1 uncultured Myxococcales bacterium
CCATCCGGGAGTTGGAGAAAGTACAGGGAATGGCCGGGCGGGGCCGACTGAAAGGTGGAGCGGGACCCCGTAGCCCCTGTCCAGCCTTCACCCAGTGCAAAGAGGAAGGCCTCTCGCAAGAAGCTCGATGACGGCACCACTGTCCACAGTTTCCGGACCCTGCTGCATTCCCTGAGCACCATCGTCCAGAACGAGTGCTGCTCTCCCGGTGCCTCCGAGGACATACCGACTTTTCAGGTCACCACGACCCCGACACCCGAGCAGCAGCGCGCACTGGATCTCCTCCAGTCGATCGCTGTGTAGTCAGTACGGGCACACCCCAAACCAGAGGATTCCGTGATGATTACTGGGGAAGTGCGCTTTTTGCTCGGGGGAACTTCAGAATAGCGGTCCTGGACAGCGGCGTCTTCCTGGTGACCTGGCAGGGCAAGATCGACGGCGGAGTCGACAACGACGGCGTGGGTGCGCGCCGCTTCTCCAGCACAGGCATGGCCCTGGGCGGGGACATTCTGGTGAACACAACCCTCGTACACGCTCAGAAGGCCTCCTGCGCGGCCGCCGCGGGAAACGGCTTCGTCGTCACCTGGCAGTCTGACAAACAGGACGGAGATTCCTGGGGTGTCTTCTTCCAGCGCTTGACCACCATCGGCGTCCACACCGGAGACGAGACCCAGGCCAACGTCTACTGGAACAAGGGGCAACAAGCCCCCGCATGCGCCGCGTTCTCAGACGGCTCCTTCGTCCTGGCCTGGGAGGGCCATGACGACCAGGACGGCGACAAGAAGGGGGTCTTCGTCCGCCGCTTCGACGCGTCGGGGTTGCCGCTATACAAGTAGCTTGCGGGAGAGGCGTCCCACAGGGGATTACTCGTCCTCTGGGGGGACCTGGGAGGTGGAATAATCCACCCAGGTCCGCTGCTCGTCGATGCGGTCGTTGAGGGAGAGGCGGCGGCGAGGGCGACCCCCCGTGAGGATCTCCGCCGGGAGATCCGCCAGGAAGGGGCTCACCACCGCATACTGCCACTGACCGAAGCGCGCCCGGGTCCTGGCGTGGCTGAACCAGAGATGTTTGCGGGCCCGGGTTATCGCTACGTGGAAGAGGCGACGCTCCTCCTCGACCCCCCGGTCCTCCATGCTGAAGAGGTGGGGAAAGAGACCGTCCTCGAGGCCGGTGACGAAGACCGCGTCGAACTCGAGCCCCTTGGCAGCGTGGACCGTCATGAGCGCGACCTGGCCCTCCCCCTCGTCCCACTCGTCCTGATCCGTCTGGAGTGAGACCGACTCCAGGTAGTCCCGGAGGCTCGGCTCGGGCTCCTGGACCTCGTACTCGGCCACGGAGCTCACCAGGGAGCCGAGGTTCTCCAGGCGCCCCTCGGCCTCGAGGGATCCCTCCTCCTGGAGCCGGGCCAGGTAGCCGGTTTGTTCAAGAATTGCCTTGAAGAGCTCCATGAGATCCCCGGCCGCGGCGGTCTCCCCCAATCTGTCGAGGAGCTGGACGAAGCGCTTCACCGCCGATCCTGCGCGGCCACCTTTGGACTCGGCGTAGGCCCGGGCAGCGTCCATCGCGGTTGGGGGATCGGGGACGGAGAGGGCTGCTAGAACCTCGGTGACCGTCTTGTCGCCGATCCCACGGGGGGGGACGTTGACGACGCGCTCGAACGCGACCCGGTCCGCGGGGTTCGCCACCAGCCGCGCGAAGGCCAGGAGGTCCTTCACCTCTTTGCGCTCGAAGAAGCGCTGGCCCCCGACGACCTTGTGGGGGATCTTCGCCTTGCGGAGCTGCACCTCTAAGTGCCGGGACTGAGCGTTGGTGCGGTAGAACACCGCTATCTCGTTTGCCGGTGTCCCCGCCCGTCGGATCCTCCCGACCTCCCGGGCGACCTTGTCCGCCTCGTCGCCCTCGGAGTCGCACGCGAGGACCTGGATCGCCTCCCCCTCGCCCTGGTTCGTGAACAGGCGCTTCTCCTGGAGGTGGGGGTTCTTGCGGATCGCATGGTACGCAGCGGTGAGGATCGTCTGGGTGGAGCGGTAGTTCTCCTCGAGGGGGATCACCGTGAGGTCCGGGTACACCTTGTCCAGCTGGAGGAGGTTCTCCACCCGCGCACCCCGCCAGGCGTAGATCGACTGGTCATCGTCTCCCACCACCGTGAGGCCACCCCCGTCCCCCACCAGGAGCTTCACGATCTCGAGTTGGACCCCGTTGGTGTCCTGGAACTCATCCACCAGAACGTGGCGGAACCGGCCGGCCAGCATCCCCCGGACCTCCTCGTCGTCCCTCAGGACCTCGAGGAGATAGAGGAGGAGGTCGTTGAAATCCATGAGCTGGCTCGACCGCTTGGACGCGTCGTACCTGCGGACCACAGGCAGGAGCCAGCCCTGCTTGTCCGAGACCGGGGGGCCTTCGCCCCGGGCCAGCCGATGACCCTCCCGGGCCCACTCCTCCACCAGGCGCCGCACCGCCTTGGCGTGAGTATCGGCCTCCTTGGCTGAGAGATGAGGCTCGGCCTCCTTGAAGAGGCGCTTGAGCAGGCGGAGCTGGTCGTCCTGGTCGATGATCGAGAAGCCCGCTTCGTAGCCCACCCGATCCGCGAAGCCCCGCAGGAACCGCACCGCTGTGGAGTGGAAGGTGCCCGCGGTCACCGCGTGGTCCTCCCCGCCCAGAAGATGGTCCACCCGGGTCCGCAGCTCCCGCGCCGCCTTGTTGGTAAAGGTCATGGCCAGGATAGCCCACGGGGGGAGGCCGGTCTCCTGGATCAGCCACGCTATACGCTGGGTCACCACCCGGGTTTTTCCGGTACCCGCGCCGGCCAGGACCATGAGTGGCCCACCGTCCCAGGAAACAGCGCGCGCCTGCGCATCGTTAAGTCCATTGAGGAGCTTGTGTGTCATGCCCTATTTATTCGAAGCAGGTGCGTATTCGAGAACCTTGAACTCGACGCGCCGGTTGTTTTTGTTCGCTTCGGGACCCCGGCGGTAGTCGATGAGCCGGGTCCAGCCATAGCCCTTCGCCAGCAGGCGACCGCGGTCGATCCCCTTGTTCACCAGATAGTCCAGCACCGACTTGGCCCGGGCCTGGGAGAGCTCCATGTTGAGATCCCTGGGGCCGGACTTGTCGGTGTGCCCCTCGATCTGGATCTTCACAATCTCGTGATGCGTGCGAAGGAGCTTGACGACCTGATCCAGGAGCGGGTGGGAGTCCGCCATGATCTCCGACGACATGAAGCGGAAGTGGACCTTCTCCAGGATCTTGATCTCCTTCAACTCCTCCTTGTACTCGGCCAGTTTTTTATCCGGGCAGCCGTCCTCGTCCTCGAATTCGTTGAAGATCTCCTTCTCCAGGGGACATTTGTCGTCGGGATCGAGGATCCCGTCCCCGTCGTTGTCCGGATCCGGGCAACCGTCCTCGTCCTTGAAGCCGTCCATGTCCTCGGCCTCCAACGGGCATTGATCATTCTGGTCGGGGATCCCGTCTTTATCGTTGTCCGGATCCGGGCAGCCGTCCTCGTCCTCGAAGTAGTCCTTGTCCTCGGGTTCGTTGGGGCATTTATCCGCTTCGTCCAGGATCCCGTCTTTGTCGTTGTCCGGATCCGGGCAGCCGTCCTTGTCCTTGAACCCATCCGGGTCCTCGGGCTGGTCCGGGCAGCGGTCGGTGATGTTGGGGATGCCGTCGTGGTCCCGATCCGGGTCGGGCTTGTGGCGGACCCCGACCCCTGCGAACCATCTCCACGCAGGGACCTGGTAGCCCAGCGCGAGGCCCTTGCCTGCGCCTGTGAAGACCACGAGCTTCCTCCACTTGAATCGGGCCGCAGCGATGGCCTCCAGGCCGATCTCCTCTACGTGCTTGTAAGGCCGGGTCCCGGAGGCCCAATGCACCAGCTCCAAGCCCACCTCGAACCAGTCCGGGGGGACGTACTCAGCGCCGAGGCCCAGGATAAATTTATCGTCGTCCTCGATGTTGAAGATCGACGTGTGGGGCTGCATGAGGTAGCCCACGCTGCCAATCATTCGAAAGTTTCCGCCGAGGGAGCCGTCCAGGATCAGGTCCGAGCGCCAACCGACGCCGTCGTAGCCCATGTAGGCCCCTGCGTCCCCCGTGGGCACCGTGACGCTGGTGGAGATGGCCACGCCCAGGCCGAACCACTCGGGCTTCACGACCCGGCCCTTGAGGTGAAACATCATGTCGCCCATCCCCGCGGAGGCTACAGAGCCGAGCTTCTGGCCTGCAAATTGGCCGGTCTGTTGGACCACGAAGGGCGCGGACAAGCCCACCTCGAACCACCCCAGGAAGCCCATGGTTGCGGAGACCCCCAGCTCGTAGCGATCGTCCAGGAGGGTGCGGAGGACCTCCCCGTTCCGGGCCACCACCAGGGGCTGGTAGAGGCCTTGTGTCCATACGATCCCGCGCACCTCCAGATGCTCCGCAATGTCCGCGCCGTGCACCGAGAACACACCCGAGTCGTCAAAGGTCGGGTGGATCAGGTTCCCGGGCAGGGACGCGTTGGTCGCGTCGGGGTGGTACGCAGCGTGGACCGCTGAGGGAGCCAGGAGGACCGCTGCCAGAATCGTCATCCTGAGCGCAGCGCAGCGGAGTCGAAGGACCTCAGGTGCAGGGGCAGCAATGCCTGAGGTCTCTCGGCTTCGCTCGGGATGACGGAAGTACGCTCGGGATAACAACCTGCGCAGCACCAGCAGTAGGACGAAGGCGAAGAGGATCCACGGGGTCGCCGGGGTGGCGGCGGTCCCGCAGCCCGCGCCCCCCTGGATCCGTGCGTCGGGCTCCAGCCATCCCATCCAATCGTCCGACGGGTTCAGGGGATTGGAGTCATGGACCTGGGTCTCCAGCCAGTCGTCCGCGCCCCCGTCATCGGTGTCCGCCTTTGTAGGGTCGGTGCCATAGACGTTCACCTCTGCGCTGTCCGAGAGGCCGTCAGCGTCGGAGTCCAGGTCCAGGTAGTCCGGGAGGCCGTCCCCCTCGGAGTCCACCGGATCCGTCTCGAGGTCGTCGTCCCCGGCCTCCACCGAGTCGGGGATCGAGTCGTCGTCCGAGTCCTCATCCAGGGCATCGATGACCCCGTCCCCGTCGGAGTCCAGGGGGGTTTCCTGGTCCTCACCTACCTCCACGCCATCGGGGATCGTGTCCCCGTCGGAGTCCTCATCGAAGGGATCGGTGCCGATCTCCCACTCCACGTCGTTGGGGATCCCGTCCCCGTCCAAATCCGGATCAATGGAGCCGTCGTCGGCGGGATCCGTGGGGTCGGTCTCGCCGGGATCCACTGCGCCGTTTCCGTCCAGGTCTTCCTGCTCGTCGTCCTCACCCCCGTGATCCGAATCCGTCACCAGCATCCAGGTGGTGATCGTCGGGTCCGCATCGGGCGCCCAGCCCTCCGCTATGGGATCCGTCCCCAGGACCGGGTCCCCCCACTGGGAGGTCGTGATGGGGATCGGCTCGGTGACACCCAGCTCCAGGCCATCGCTGAGGCCGTCCCCGTCGCTGTCCGGATCCAGGGCGTTGATGAGGCCGTCCCCGTCGGTGTCCTGGTTCCAGTTGTGCTCGTCCCCGTCCGCTACGCCGTCGTCGTCCCGGTCCTTGTCCAGGAGGTCCAGGCCCGCTGCCAGCTCCTCCGCGTCGCAGAGGCCGTCCTCGTCGCTGTCGGTGCACCCGTCCACCGCGTCGTCTAGGGGGTCCCCTTCGTCCGGGTCCACGGCCCCGTCCTTGTTTGTGTCCTCGGAGCCGTCGGAGATCCCGTCGCCGTCGGTGTCCGGGGCCGCTGCGGAGGTCACCGTGGCCGGATCAGCGTCGGCGATGAAAACCCCGGCGTCGGGGTTCGTGCCGCCGGTCTGTGCCACGTTCAGGCCCGCCTCGGTGCCGTCCAGGAGCCCGTCGTTGTCGCTGTCCGGGTCCAGGGCCGCGCTCAGGCCGTCCAGGTCCGCGTCGGTGGTCCGGTTCACCTCGTTCCCGTCCGCCAGGCCGTCGTCGTCGGAGTCGGGATCGAGGGGGTCGGTGCCCAGGATCGCCTCCTGCGCGTCCGGCGCGCCGTCAGCGTCTTGATCCTCGAAGCCCTCGCCATCGTCCCCTGGATCCAGCGGATCGCCCTCACCTTCGCCCACCGCGCCATCCAGATTCAGGTCCTCGAGGCCGTCCGGTGCGCCGCCCCCGTCGGCGTCTGGGAGGAGCATCCGGGTCCGGGTGCCGGGGTCCGTATCCGCCCGGAAGTTCCGGGCGAGGAGGTGGGTCCAGTCCGGCAGGTCCGGAGCCTCGAGCCCCTCCTCGAGGCCGTCGGGGAGGCCGTCCCCGTCGCTGTCGGGGTCCCGCCAGTTTGGGAGGCC
>CAZNWW010000249.1:0-272 GCA_964576155.1 uncultured Myxococcales bacterium
ACCCCGTCTTCACAGGAACGTGGTGGTGTCCCCGTTTATTCTGGACATGCCCTCGGGTTTTTACAAACATGCAGTCGGGAGGTGAGAGATGGGTTGGAGGGATTGGAAGTACTCGGCGGTCCAGTTCAACCCCGTACCCGGGGCCCTGGAGCACAACGCGGCCCGGATCATCGAGCTCGGCCGCGCGGCCCGGGACCGCGGCGCCGATCTCGTGGTCTTTCCCGAGACCGCGCTCCCGGGATACTGCATCGCCGACCTCCACAAGGACACGG
>CAZNWW010000249.1:282-6325 GCA_964576155.1 uncultured Myxococcales bacterium
GGAGCACACCATCGCACCGGCGCTCCGGGACGTCGTCACGGTGCTGGGCTTCATCGACCTGGACGACCGACGTCGCATGGCCGACGGGAGGCAGGCACGCCGGAACCGCTACGCGGTGTGCCAGGACGGACGGATCGTGGCGACGGGCGCGAAGACCCTCCTCATCGACGACGGGGTCCTGGAGGACTCACGGCATTATGTGCCCGGATCCGCCGACGAGGTCCAACCGGTGGAGGTCACCCTCGGGGATCGCCGCCTGCAAATCGGCGTCCTGATCTGCCAGGACATGTGGGACGACGAGGCCCAGGTGAAGCCTGCGCAGCTTCAGCGGGACCGAGGCGCTGAGGTCCTGGTGGTGATCAACTCGTCGCCCTTCCACGTGGGGCGCCTCGCGGACCGACGTGCGGTGGCCGCAGCCCGGGTCCGGGAGACGGGCCTGCCCCTGGTCTACGCGAACACCGTGGGGGCGCAGGACAACGGCAAGAACATCATCCTGTTCGACGGCGGCGGCTTCATGCTGGGCCCTGACGCTGCGCCCCTGGCCCAGGGCCCGCTCTTCGACGAGGCCCCGGTGCTGATCGATCCCGCCGCAACCGCCTCCGTCGCACGCCCCCTCGAGCCCGTCGACGAGCTGCACCAGGCCCTGATCATGGGGATAAAGGACTTCTACGAGAAGACCGGGGTGTTCAAGGGCGCGGTCATCGGCCTCTCGGGCGGCATCGACTCCACCGTGGACGCGGCCCTCCTCGTGGAGGTCCTGGGAGCGGACCGGATCCTGGGCGTCAACATGCCCAGCCGCTTCAACAGCGACGTCACCAAGGGTATCGCTGCGGAGCTGGCCGCGGACCTTGGCATCGAGTATCTCATCCACCCGATCCAGGAGGTGGTGGACGCCAAGGTGGACGCCTGGCGCCGGGTCTCCGGCGGGGAGCCGGCGACCCTCACCCTGGAGAACATCCAGGCCCGGGAACGCGGCAACATCCTCATGACCGCCTCCCAGGAGCGGGGCTACATGCTCGTGGGGAACGGCAACAAGACGGAGTTCCAGCGGGGATACGCCACCCTGTACGGCGACATCGTGGGCGCGCTCATGCCCCTGGGGGACGTGCACAAGCTCGATGTCTACCGCCTGGGCCGACACATCGACCAGCTCCTGGGCGGGGCGATCCCGGACGCGGTCTTCGAGATCAAGGCCTCCGCAGAGCTCTCCGACGCGCAGGACGTGACCCGGGGCGGCGGAGACCCCTTCGACTACCATCTGGAGGCGCCCCTGGGCGTGGAGCTGGTAGAGCGAGGTCGCAGCCCCGAAGAGCTCGCCGTGCTCTTCCGCTCCCAAGGACTGGACCCCACCCTCTGGGTAGCGGACAAGGCCGGCCGCCTCGTCTATGACAAGCTCTCTCCCGAGGCCTTCCTGGACGCGGCCCGAGCCACCCTTCGGGCGATCCGTGCCAGCGTCTTCAAGCGGGTCCAGGCGCCACCGATCCTGGTGGTCTCGCCCAGGGCCTTCGGCTTCGACTTTCGGGAAGCCCTCCTCGTCAGGGACCGCGGTTGAACCTCCCCGGGTGACCTCGTATAATGCCTTGCCCTTGGTTGGAGTCACACGCATGGGAGACCTCGCATGAGCACCAATGGACTTTGGACGATGCGCATCGTGATAGCCGTGATCCTGCTCTCGGCTCCGGCAGCGCCCGTGTCGGCGGCGACCTGGAGCTACGGCTTCGACAATGACATCTCGGAGTTCTCCGGGACAGACGGCTGGGTGTCCCAATACTGCACCGATCCGTGGAGCACCGCGCTCAACGGCGGCCTCACCCCGAAGACTGACGACGGCTGCAACGTCGAGCAATGCACTCCGAACAACAACTGCGGATACAACTGGGGTTACTGGCTCCAGGGGGGCCAGTGCATCCAGTCCGACCCCCTGGACAACCACATCACCTTCGGCCCGAAGACCTGGGAGGACTACGTCTTCCGGGCGGACATGCGCAACGACGACGACGACACCTTCGGGTTCGTGTTCCGTTATCAGAACTCGGGCCAGTTCTACCTCTTCATGCTGTCACGGGACATCGCGCCACTGCCCAACCTGGGCTGCGGTCATGACCTCTACGGCGCAGCCCTCTACCGCATCGAGGACTCCGACGGGACCGTGCTGGGCACCGCAGAGAACGTCGTCTACCAGCCCGGACATGTGCACAAGGTGCAGATCACCGTCCAGGGCGATCACATCACCGTGGAGTTCGACACGAACCACGACGGCGCGTTCGGCGCGGACGAGACAATCTTCGATCTGGACGACCCCGACGCGCTGCCCTCCGGCCAGGTGGGCTTCTTCGCCTGGGAGAACGGCGCGACGGGCGGCGACAGCGCCTGCTCCACAGGTGAATGCTGGTTCGACAACGCTGAGGTGGATGTCCTGGCGGTGGACGATTCCTGTGACGGCATCTCCTGGGAGGGCTACTGCGAGGGGAGCACCGCAGTCTACTGCGACGACGGCGACATCAACGAGGTCAACTGCCAGGGATGCTGCGCCTGGATTCCCCAGCAGGAGTACTACTGGTGCACCAACGGCTCCCTCTGCCAGCAGGACTGCATCCCCGAATGTGAGCAGGGGGACTTCGGCTGCTCGGATCAGGGCACCCATTCCTGGGTCTGCCAACAAGACGACACGGGGTGCTGGATCCGATCTTGGACCGCGTGCTCACAGACCGGCGTCTGCGACGACGTGACGGGCCAATGTGCGGGCACTCCATGTGAGATCCAATGCGTCGGTGACAATGGCCAGGTGAAACAATGCGGCTCCGACGGCTGCGGCGGCTCCTGCGGCACCTGCGCCGGCGACTCCTACTGCGGCCCCGACTTCACCTGCGTCGAGGATTGCGTGCCGAACTGTGAAAGCAAGATCTGCGGCTCCGACGGCTGCGGCGACGTCTGCGGCACCTGCCCGGGTGGCTTCGAGTGCAACCAGCTGGGCATGTGCCAGGCCGAATGCCTCCCGAACTGCGTCGGCAAGCTCTGCGGCGACGATGGCTGCGGCGGCACCTGCGGGCTCTGCCCGCCGGGCCTCACCTGCGTGGACTACGCATGCATCTCCTGCACCCCGGACTGTGAGGGCAAAGAATGCGGGGGCGACGGCTGCCTCGGCCTCTGCGGGACCTGCCCCGAGGGCTTCACCTGTGAGGACAATCTCTGCGTGGAGGGCCCGTGCGAGCCCCAATGCGTCACCGACAACGGCCAGGAGAAGCAATGCGGCCCCGACGGCTGTGACGGCTTCTGCGGGTTCTGCCCCCCGGACCTCGAATGCACCGACACCGGGACTTGCATCTCCACCTGTACTCCGGACTGCGGTGGCATGGAGTGCGGCCCGGACGGCTGCGACGGCTTCTGCGGGCAATGCGACGAAGATGCGATCTGCTGGGACGGGCAGTGCATCACCCAGGACAGCTGCGCGGGCTTCTGCGGTGAACAAGCCCCGAATTGCTACTGCGACCCGGAGTGTGAGGACTACGGCGACTGCTGCGACGACGTCTGCGACGCATGCCCAGATCTCGCGTTCTGCGGAGAATGCATGCCCTCCTGCGCCGATCTCCTCGGCAACCCCTACCAATGCGGCGACGACGGCTGCGGCGGCGCCTGCGGTGTATGCGACGACGACGAAATCTGCCAGGGACACATCTGCGTCCCTGACGGCCCCATCGTCCCCGAGACCTGCGGCGAGATCCAGTTCTGCATCGACCAATGCGAAGGCGACGACAACTGCGAAGGCGCCTGCTTCGAGGCCGCGCCCGGGGACGCCCAGCAGCTCTACTTCGAGCTGGTGCAATGCTACCAGGAGGCGCAGGAGTTCTGTGGCTGCGCCGGCGACGATGACGACTGCTGGCTCCTCTGCCTCATGGAAGAATGCAGCGAGATCATAGACGAATGCCACGAACTCGAAGGGGACTGCGACGACATCTGGGGCTGCGTTCAGGGATGCCAGGGAGACGCCTGCATTGAGGACTGCCTTAACACCGAGGGCGACGCGGAGGCCAAGCTCCTCTTCATGGAGCTGTTGTTCTGCGTCGAAGACTTCTGCCTGGAGCCCTACCCCGGCTGCTACCAGGACGCACTCGAGGACGAGTGCCTTGACCTCCTCGAGGAGTGCACCGGCGGCGCCTGCGAGCCCGATTGCGACGGCCCCGACGGACCGATGCAATGCGGCAACGATGGCTGCGGCGGGAGCTGCGGAGAATGCGGCGACGGCTTCTCCTGCATCGACGGGGAATGCGTCGACGACGGCGACCCCTGCGAGGTGGCCTGCGCGGGCAAGGACTGCGGCTCGACCAACGGCTGCCTCTGCGGTGCCTGCGACCCCGGCGAGGCATGTGACGACGGCGAGTGCATCCCCGCGGGCGAGTGCGTCCCCGGCGCGTACAAAAAATGCGTAGGCGACATCCTCTACTGGTTCGACTCATGTGACCAGCAGGGGCCGCCCACGGAGATATGCGAGGTGGCCTGCGTAGAGGACGAGTGCGTGGACGAGGATCCTGGCACCGGGGACGTGATCGACCCCGAGGATGCAGGCCCGGACGCTGACAACGGAGGCGTCACGGTCTTCCCCAAATCGGAGATCTCGTCGGGCTGCACCACCTCCCCTGCGGGGTCGACGGCTGCTGGTTGGTTGCTCCTCCTGATCCCGGGTGCCCTCGTGGGTGCACGGCGCTTCCGTCGGGGCGACCTGAAGGACGCCCACACTACAGGGTGAATCCTGTGCGCATTGATCCTCGAGCCGTTGCGTTGTCCATGATGTCACTCCTGTGCGTCGGCGCGTGCAGCGGCGATGCTCCGACCGCGGAGACCAGCTGGATCATGCCTCAGGACATGGCGTCGTGGCCTGATGCCCTGTCCGGCGAGGACACGTCGATGGACCAGTCTTCGGGAGAGGACATCAACGTCGATCCCAACTGCCAGCCTCCCGACATCTGCGCCGACACCTCGGACACGGACACCGACCTCCTCTGCACCCCCAAGGAGAGGTCCTGCGACGGAGCCGATGTCATCGAGTGCGGGATGAACGGGCTTACCTGGGAATACGTGGGGGACTGCGACGACGGGGACTCCTGCACCGAGGACCAATGCGTGGCCGGAGAGTGTCTCAACGAAGCCCTCGGGTCCTGCTGTGAACCACCCTGCCCGCTGGGACAGCTCTGTTTCAACGGAGAATGCATCTGCGCGCCCCAATGCTTCGGCAAAGACTGCGGCGACGACGGCTGCGGGGAGTCCTGTGGTGAGTGTCCCGGACAGCACCATTGTACGCCTGCAGGCTTCTGTGTCTGTTACCCGGACTGTGAAGACAAGCTCTGCGGACCCGACGGCTGCGGTGAGTCCTGCGGCATCTGTCCGGGGCCCCAGGATCTCTGCCTCGGCGGTCTCTGCATCTGTCAGCCGGAATGTGACGGCAAGCAATGCGGGTCGGACGGCTGCAGCGCCGACTGCGGCTCCTGCCCGATCCAGCACGATTGCACCCCGGATGGAGATTGTGTTTGCGTCCCCGACTGCGTTGCCAAAGCCTGCGGCGAGGACGGCTGCGGCGGCCTCTGCGGCCAATGCGAGGGACCGCTCTACGTGTGTGGAGACACGGGAAACTGCGTCCAGGACCCGTCCTTCGCACCGGTGCTCGGCGTCTGCACCCCCCACCTCCACGCCCAGGCTGTCTATTACATCTGCTGGGAGCCCCTGAAATGGGACGACGCAAAGGACTATTGTGCGAACAACTCCACCTGGCTCGTGACGATCACGTCCCAGGCCGAGCAGGACTTCCTGTCCGGCCTCGCCGGCGCGGCCGAGCAATCCCTCTGGATCGGTCTCGACCAGGGCTTCTGGGAGTGGGACTCCTTCGTGTGGGTCACCGGCGAGGGGAAGCCCGTAGAGTATTGGAGCGACGGCGAACCCAACGACGGCGGAATCTTCGAGAGCGAGGATTGTGCCGAAATGTACCCTTCCGGGGCCTGGAACGACGAAAAATGCAGCACCAAGCAATGGTTCTTCTGTGAGTACTCCTCCT
>CAZNWW010000250.1:0-1589 GCA_964576155.1 uncultured Myxococcales bacterium
ATCGGGGGACCCTTGGGGCCGGGTGCCCGTGCTCCGGATGATTGCGGAGCCGCTGAAGGTGGTTAGGGCCCGGGCCGAGGAGCTGGTCGTCGCGCTGGCCGAGGTAGATACCACCTCGGAGGTGGTTGATACCGAAGCCAAGGTCGGTGGCGGCGCCGCGCCCCACGCGGTGGTGCCGTCGGCCGGGGTGCGGCTGGCGATCAAGGCGACGGCGCTGGAGGCGAAGCTGCGGGCGAACCGGCCGCCCGTGATCGGGCGGTTGGAGGGGGACGCCCTGGTGCTGGATATGCGGACGGTGCGGGCGGACGAGGTGGCGGTGGTGTTCGAGGCTATTCGGGGCTGTACCCAAAGGGCATCAGTTTCGCACGAGTGAACTGCGTTCGCTCAGCTCAGCTACAACGCCCCTCCCACAGAGGTGACTAGATCTTCATGAATTTGTTGAGGGTTTTGCGGTAGCGGATGACCTCTTCGAGATCCGCGCCGAGCACGTCCCACAGAACGGTCTTCAGGCGGGGCTCCAGGGTCCAGTAGGGCAGGAACAGGGCCTCGAGGCGGGCCTTCTCTGCCTGGAGACGGGCGAGGGGCGGCGCGGGGGTGACCTTGAGAGTGACCCCCTGCTCAGCCGGGCCACGATCGTGATCGTAGCCCATCTCCACGTGCAACGGTGAGCCGCTGTCTATTGCCGTGAGCTGTCGGAGCAGCGCCTCGTAGCGGGGCCGCTCGATCCGAGCCCGGGCGAACATCGGCGCGTGGAGATAGACCAGCTCCACGAGCTGCTCCCGGATCACGTCGTCGGTGAGTCCTCGTTCCCAGCGGGAGACCTGGACCTCGAGCTCCTTCACCAGGGATCGGGTCAACCCCTCGATATAGGCCGCGGCTACGTGGTCGGCCAGGAGCGCGTCCAGCTCGCCCTTCGGGGACGCCTGGGCCATGCCCAGGAAGCCGAACTGAGGCAGGGGCTCGATCCGGAGCCACTGGTCGAGGTGGTTCAGGGAGATCGCCTGGTCCAGGAGGATGTCCCCGGAGGGCGCGCCGATGATGCTCACCCGGGCAGCGCCCACGATGGTCCGGTTTGTCAGCGTCCCGTTGACCTCGGCCACGTAGGTGGGCGGGGCCGCGTCCCGGGCCTCCACCAGGCTGGCCAGCTCGGCCTCGTCTGTGATCTGCTCCTTGCGGGCCTTCACGAGCTTCTCCAGGAGGATAGCGCGGCGCTTGCTCGGTTTTCCCGGGGGGAAAATGTGCGGGTTGTTCACCGTTGCGTCCAGTTCCTTGATCTTCTTGGCACGCCCCTCGGTGCGCTTGCGGAAATACGCGATCTTGTCGTTGAGCTTGAGGATCCAGGTGTTCTGGATCGTCTCGATCAACTGGATCGCCGAGGAGCTGCTGTTCTCCTTCGCTGGCTCGGTGAAGGACCCCGAGAGCATGAGCTTCCTGGCGTCGTTCCCCTGGAGCGTCAGCACAGCGGGGAGACCCGGGAGGCCCGCCTTGAGGCGCTCCATCAGGGTCTTTCGGAACACCGGCGATGAGCCGGGGAAGAGATCGAAGAACTGCACCTTCGTCCGGTGGGACGCAGCGAAAGCCGCGGCGAG
>CAZNWW010000250.1:1599-2111 GCA_964576155.1 uncultured Myxococcales bacterium
CGCCAGCGCGTCCAGCCGCCAGGAGGGCGGGACGTGCTCCACCAGGGCCAGGACGTTGTGCAGGAATGGACCGACGCGCTCTTTGGCCAGGGCGTCCCCTGTCTGCTTGTAGATCGTCTTCTGGACAGCGTCCTCGAGGCGGACTCGCTCGTCCAGGGGCAGGAAGCGGCTCAGGAGATAGGCCCGCCACGCCTTGCCCTCGAGGAGGTTGCGCTGGGCCAGCTCGGCGAGGCGCACGCCGTACTCCTTCGACGGGGTCGCTCCTACCTCGATGCCGTCACGGTCCTTGGCTGCGATCTCCTTCACCGGTGTGAAGTCCCCTTTGTCTGCCGCCGTGAAGAAGGTCGGCGCGGGGAGGGGGGTGTCGCTGAGGAAATTCAACCCCCCCCGGCGCAGCTCGCTCACTGCCGAGATGCCCAGGGTCTCGCCCACACCGCCGACGTTGAGGATCGACGATCGAATCCGTACCAGGGAGGAGAGCACTTCCTGCGGGATCAGCCCCTTGCGGATCA
>CAZNWW010000250.1:2121-6320 GCA_964576155.1 uncultured Myxococcales bacterium
ATCATCGCAACGCAGTGAGGGCCGGACCAGTTGTCCAGGACAGTGTCGTGGTCTGCGAGGACGTCCAGGATTGACGTGTGGGAGGTCGGCGAGAAGACATACCCGGCCACCGCGTTCCGCGCCAGGGTGTTGCGAAAGCTGGTGACGCGGCCGCCCTTGATCAGGAGGCCGCCACCCATGTTCCCCGTCACCAGGTTGCCCTCGAGGTGCACGTCCGAGGTGCCCGTGACCAGGATCCCCGGACCCGTGCCGCCGATCACACGGCACCCCACGAGGCGCGCAGCGGTGTCCGTGAACGCTGCAACCGCCGTGCTCTCGGCCACGGAGCGCGAGACAAGGGTCAGATCCTGGATTTCGACGTTGCCGCCGCTCACCCAGAGCGCGGTCTGCGCTGCGACGATCGCGGTGCTGTCGGCGCCGGCACCCACGAGGCGCAGGTTCTTGTCCTCTATGAGGATCGGCTCGTTGTACCGCCCGGCGGGGATCACCACTTCGCTCCCGGTCGGGGCCTGGGTGATCGCCGCCTGGATGGAGGTGAACTCCACCCCGCTGAGGGTGGACACGGTGATCCGCCCGGGTTTCTTCCCTGCGAGGAGCCCGTCCCGCCGGCCGAACGCTTCGATCGCCCCGGGTGACGTATAGTCCGGGCGGATTGAGATGCTTTTGGGAGGGGGGCCACAGGACCAGACGAACAGACAGAAGGCGACCAGTGGCAACTTTGCTCGGGTCATGGCGCTTCGCTCCCTGTCTAAGTCGGGGCCGGAGCCTAACAGAAAAGTTTGACACCGTCCAGGGGGACGCCCCAAACTAGCGGGACCAAGTAGTCTGCTGATATTCCGTTTTTTGTACATGTAACCGGACGACAGCGTTCGGGCCAGGGGTGGCTGATGGACATCGATCTCAAGCGCAAGGATCACCTGTTCCAGACTGCGTTTCCGCATCCCATTGCGGCGCCGTACCGCATGGCGATCAGCGCACACAACCCTGTGGAGCGGCTCGCCCATGTGGTAGCGACGGTGGACGGCCTGGTCCGTTACCTGGCCACGGTGATGATAACCGATCTGCTCCGCCTGTCCCCGGACGCTGAGGTGGTGCGGGATCTCGTGGATCGGATGCGCGTCGCCACCATCGGCGGCTGGGTAGCGATCGTAGAGGAGATCCTCACGTCCCGCCCCGACGCCGACTGGTTCATGAAGCCAATCACCAAGCGTCTCCTCAGGGGCGGCGGCAAGCCTTCGAAGGCGCTCAAGGAACTCCGCAAGCTGGCGGGGGCGGTGGAGGCGCTGTTCGAGGATCGGGAGGTCCACAACCCGGAGAGGGCCACCGAAGCCCTGGCCAAGCTCGAGCCCGAGCTCCAGCGCTGTCTGGCGCCTCTCAGTTTCCTGGCCGAGTACCCCCTGGGTATCATCCGGCCTCAGACGGGCAGCTTCGAGGTTCCCTCCTTCCATGGCACCTTCAATCGGTGGATGGGTTACCGTCCC
The DNA here is from genome assembly GCA_964576155.1 of uncultured Myxococcales bacterium. GTDB lineage: Bacteria > Myxococcota_A > UBA9042 > CAIXZC01 > CAIXZC01 > CAZNWW01. Next base: position 3,603 of record CAZNWW010000250.1, read on the forward strand.
GTCCCTCTCCCGATCTCCGTAACCCTCGAAGCGGAGCCGCCCCTGGGCGCGGTGGTCGTGGTTTCTCCGGAGTTCGATCGGGCCCTGGTGCTCCACCCCTTCGCAGAGATCCGCGGCGAGACCGAGGCCCTGCGCTTCTTCCTCCTGTCCGGGATGCACTCGGCCAGCTCAGTGCGTATGTCCAGCTACACCGGTCATCAGATCGGCGCCACCTCCCTGGAAGTGGAGGGCGCGCCGGTGGAGCTGTCCGTCTGGCTGGGCTCCTGGAACGACGGTGCCTCCGTGTCCACGCTCACGCCCAGCCGGGACACCGTGGCCCGTATGCGGACCCGGAGCCGTCTCCTGCCCGACGAGAAGCTCTTCGACGGTGCCTACACCAACCTCGGCTTCATCGGCCGTGGCGGCATCGGCGCCGTGTATCGCCTCGTCGAGGGGGAGAGCGGCGCGGATCAGGCGATCAAGATCCTCTACCCGGACCTGGGCCGGAACGAACAGTTCACCCGCTACTTCCTCGAGGCCGGCGAGTGGTTCTCCGGGGTCTCCTACCCGGGCATCGTGCGGATCCTGGGGGCGGGCTATTCCGCGAAGCTGCAGCAGCACCACATCCTCATGGAGTACCTGTCCGGCGGGTCCTTGAATGACTGGCTCACCCGGCGGGAGAGCTTGCCCCCGAAGCGGGCGATCCAGGTGATGCTGCCACTCCTGGACGCGCTCTCGTACCTGCACAAGGAGGGGCGTCTCCACGGTGCGGTCCATCCCAGCAACGTGCTCTTCGACGCCGCAGGAGAGCCGAAGCTGGCCGACTTCGGTATCTTCAAGCTCCCCACGGAGCAGGTCACTGCTTTCCGTCCCCTGGAGCGGATCCAGTCGATGTCCTACTCCGCCCCGGAGGCTCTCCTCGGCGGGCGTCTCGGCCCCTGGTCTGATCTCTACTCCGTCGGTATCCTCTTGTATCAATGCCTCACCGGGCGCCTGCCGGATCGCTCCGATGTCCGGCCGCCCTCGGCGTACATCCTGCCCATGCCCGAATCCCTGGACACGGTCCTCATGCGGGCCCTGGCCATGGATCCAAAGCAGCGGTACCGCGATGCGGACGAGCTTAGCGACGCGCTGGCACAGGTAAAGGCGGAGATGGGGGACGAATACGATGTGGTCCCCGGCGCGGACGCCCAGCAGGTCTGGGGCTTCCTCGGCGACATCTCTGCGGGCCTCCGCGCTGACCGCATCCAGGAGATGGAGCGGGCCCGTAATGCGGGCGACTGGGAGGCCGTGGCCACGGTCCTCCAGGGGCTCATCGACGAGATCTGGGATCTGGGCGAGCGGGTCCACTACATGCAGGACCTGGCCCGGATCTTCCTCGAGGAGTTGGACCAGCCCGGTCGCGCCGTGACGATCTATCGTGAGTGCATCGAGTGGGATCCGGAGAACCGCCAGGCGGTGGACACCCTCATCGGGCATTACCGGTCCGAGGAGGACTGGGAGCAGCTCCTGAACCTCTACGAGGATGTCGCACCGGGGGAGGACCCCGAGCGTCGCCGGACCATGCTCGAGGAGATGGCCGGCCTTGCGGTGGAGCACCTGGACGCGCCGGGCCGGGCGGCTCGGTACCTCCTGGAGCTGGGGCAGATGCGGACCGCTGAGCCCGTGTGGCTCGACCGGGCCGCGGCCATGCAGGAGAAGGCGGGCGACTGGAGCGGCGCTGCGGAGACCCTCCAGCTCCTGGCCATGCGCCTGGCGGGCAAGCGGGACGAGCAGCTCCAGGTGCTCCGGCACCTGGCGACGCTGAGCCGGGAACACCTCCATGATTCGCGACGGGCCGTCGGTTACTGGGAGCAGATCCGGGAGGCCGAGCCCACGGACATGGAGGCCCGGGTGCAGCTCCAGCAGCTGTACAAGGAGTCCTTCTCATACGCAGCCCTCGCCGAGCTCCTCACCGACGTCATGACCCGCGGTACCGGCAGCCGGGAAGAGGACATCGCAGTCCTCCAGGAACTGGGCGAGCTCCTCTCCTCGTATCTGTACGATTCCAAGCGGGCGGTGGAGGTCTGGAAACAACTCCTCGACCTCAATCCCCAGAGCTACACGGCGCTCTCCTACCTGGAGCGTCTCCACCTGCGCGAGGGAAACCACGCGTCCTACATGGAGGTCCTCACCGCAAAGGCGGAGCTGGCCAGGGATCCCCGGGAGAAGGCCGACGTCCTCCTCACCGCGGCACAGACCCGGGAGCGGTTCTTCCAGGACATCAGCGAGGCCCGCAGCCTCCTGGAGAAGGCCCTCGAAGTGGCGCCCGGGCACGAGGGCGTCGAGGCCGCGCTGGAGCGGCTTTACGCAGAGCATGGCGACGCAGACGCACAGGTGGATCTCCTCCTGTCGCGGCTGGATCGCACCGAAGTCAGGGGGGATCGCCTGGATATTCTCGGTCGCCTGTCCGATGTGCTGGAGAACGTGAAGGGCGACGCCGACGGCGCGCTCCAGGTCCTCCAGAAGATGCTCCTCGAGGCGCCGGACCAGCCTGCCCTCCTCACCGACGCAATGCGGTTGGCCGACGCAGCGAAGGGCGGCGCGAAATCCCTCGGCGGGTTCCTCTCGGAGCACGCGGCCGAGGTGCCGCGTCGCACCGGCGGGCTATGGCTGCGCCGGGCGTGGGAGCTGGCCGAGGCCCGGGGAGCGGACGCGGACGAACAGGCGGGTCTCCTGACGCGGGCCCTTACGCAGGAT
>CAZNWW010000251.1:0-6301 GCA_964576155.1 uncultured Myxococcales bacterium
GGAGGCGCTCGACGTCCTCGTCCGTGATGGTGTCCAGTTCGTCGTAAGGGATGCTGAGCGCGCCGGGGAGGTGCCCCTGCTCGAAGGTCTCGGGGCATGAGGCGTCCACCAGCACCGTGCCCTCCGGGAGGGTAAGATCTGGTCCGAGGGGGAGGGCCAGCACGCTCATCTCGGCGGCGATCTCCTCGGACTCGGGGCAGGGCTGGAGGATCTTGTCGTCGTATGTGGTCCTGGCGACGAGGTCGATCCCCTTGTCTCGCAGCAGGTTGAAGGGGATGGCGATGGCGAGAGCCAGGCCCAGCACAAGGACGGCGTCGCGGCCCCATCGGATCAACTCTGCGGCGGGGGTACCCAAAAAGATGACCTCCTAGCGGGGGTGGGGGAAGGTGGCCCCTCCCCCGGCCCCGGGGATGTGGGTGGCGAGCTCGGGCGCGGGGGTGCGATTCTCGTCGCCGAAATCCCACACCGGGTAGAGGGGGCGCTCGATCGGCATGCCCTCCACCTCGAACAATCCGTCAGCGTCGGGCGCGGCCCGGGCGAGGATCACGTGTGTGATCAGGTCCACGATCTCGACCATGGCGCCCTCGGGCGCGGTACCTGAGATCGTGCCGTAATCCGTCTCCACCAGGATCAACTCCACGTCCTCCACCGTACCGGCGGTGAGGTTCACGAGCAGGGGCGCCGCGGGCATGTAGGCTCGGGCGCGGCCTCCGTCCAAGGACAGGACGAGGCCGTCGAGGGAGCGGGCGTCTCCAGGGGGCACCTCCAGCTCCACCACGGCGGTCCCGTCGTAGTCCGCAAGGTCTGTCGAGGATACGGGCCACTCCGCAGTGACGGATTCCATGTCGTCCGCGGTGGCCTCGAGCATGACGTAGACCGTGATCAAGGGCAGGTCGAAGAGGCCCAGGGAGTCACGGAAGGGTGCGTCCGAGTCGATCTCCAGGGCGGCCTGACTCACCGCCAGGTCCAGGGAAAGGACCAGGGACGAAGTGTCCTCTGTCGGTGCGCAGGCGAACAGGAGTGAGAGCATCGATATCGGGAGGGCGGAGCGCAGCCGCATGGGTCTCCTCCTCAGGGTCAGGGCAAACAGAGATCCACCGAGTCCAGAACGTCGTCGGTGTCGTCGTTGGGCGTGCCCTTGTCGTCCACGATGAAGGTGTCGTAGGCCTGGCAGGAGGTCGTTCCGAAGCAGCCTCCGTCGTTCTTGCACAGACCGAGACAGAAGCCGTTCGGTGCGCTGATGCACATCCCCGAGAGGCATTGGTCGTCCGTCGAGCAGCTGTCGCCTGCCGCGGTGGAACCCGGGGTCCAGGAGCTCAGGCAATGGGGCTCGAGTTGGGTCGCTGTCTGGTTGTTCCCTGGATAGCAGAACTCACCCATGATGCAGTCTGTATCTCCGAGGCATTGGAGGTAGCTGCCCAGGTCGGGCAGGCAGCTGCCGATGGAATACCGCATGTCGTCCGAGGAGTCCATCGGGGTGTCCTGATCAAAGACGAAGAAGAGCAGGTTGACATAGCACTTGAGGCCCGGTGTGCAGTCCCCGTCGCTGACGCATGCGGACCAGCACACGCTCTGATCCTGGCCGATGATGCCCAGGCAGATGTCGCTGAGGCAGTCCTCGTCAGCAGTGCAGAACTGCCCCGCAGTCTTCTGTCCGTCTCCGGGGGGAGCGCAGACGGTGATGATGGTGTTCGGAAAATCCGGGTTCTCCGTCGGGCGGCAGATCTCCCCTGCCGGGCAGGAGTTGTCCCCGGTGCATTGATCCGGAGCGGGGAGGCACGCGGGGATTTCCTTTTCGTCCGGGGTGCCCTGTCCGTAGAACACGCTGGTGCACATCATCCCCATGGTGCATTCAGTGTCCGAGATGCAGCCCTGGAAGCAGTAGTCCTCGCCGGAGGACAGCCCCATGCACAGCCCCGAGTGGCATTCCTCGTTGGTGGTGCAGTCTACGCCGCCCATCTTCGGACCCTGGGAGTTGACGCAGTAGGTCGCCACCGAGGTCGGGCTCATCTGGACCAGGGCGCAGGCCCCGCCTTTGCCGAAGCAGTCCGCGTCGGTGACGCAGGCGCAGTCCTGGGTGGTCAACACCGTGAAGACGCACACCCCCTCCTCGCAGGCTTGATCGGAGCAGGGGTTGTTGTCTTCGCAGTCGATGTCCGAGATGCAGTTGGTCCAGGTGCAGGAGTTCTCTTCGCAGAGATCCACGGTGGTGTCGTCGCCGTCGTCGCAGTCGTCCGCGTCGTTGCAGCAGAACGGGTCTGCAGAGGGTGCGTTTTCACAGACACCGTCGGTGCAGGTGTCGAAGGTGCAGAAGTCCTGGTCCTCACATTCCTCATTCTGGGCGCAGGGGATCTCCGCCGGCGTGTACTCGCAGGCGTTGTTCACGCAGGAGTCTACAGTGGCCTCGGAGTCATCGTCGCATTGCGCGTCTGTGGTGCAGCAGTCGGTGACGTCCTCGTGTTGGCAGACCTCCGCCACACAGCTGTCAATGGTGCATGGGCTGCCGTCGAGGCAGTCATCGTCCACGAGGCAGTCGTCATTGATGGGGGTGTTGGAGCAGCTCCCTGCGACGCAGGCGTCAGCGGTGTTTGCGTTTCCGTCGTCGCATTCTGCGTCCACGGTGCAATCGGGCTCGACGCCCGATGTGCACTTCCAGTCCGCGCCGCAGGACATGTTTTCCGGGCAGTCCAGGTCTGATTCGCAGTCGCCTAGTCCCGTACAGGTCCCCGCTACGCAGGCCCCGGTGGGGCATTGGTCATCGCTGGTGCAGGAAGTGGTGGTCGGGGTGCAGAGTCCGATTACACAGATGAGGCCGCTGAGGCAGTCGCTGTCCGTCGAACAAGAGGCGCCGGCCCCGCCGAGACCGTCTTCGGAGCCGCAAGCAATAATGAGGGGCAGGCCGGCGACGAAGAGGACCCCGGCGCGGAGGAAGACGGGGCGTGAGCGCATTATCCCTACCTCGTGTGCGCGTTCGGGGTGAGAGTATAGCAAACGGTCTGGAAATGGTACAGGGTCTCAACGGAGTCAGCTTCCCCTGTCCCTCTCTTCAGGGAGTGTTTACCGCGAGCTCGTTCTTGATGCGGTAGTAGTTCTTGAGCACCTTGCGCACGTAGCCGTCGGTGCCCACCCATGGGGTCCCGTCCTTGCGGGAGGTGACGCCTCCGCCGGCGTGGTACGCAGAGGTCACCTTGATCATGTCGCCGTCGAAGCGGTCCGCCAGGATGCGCAGGAACTTCGATCCGCCCATGACGTTCTGGTAGGGATTGTAGGGGTCGTCGACGCCCAGATCACGGGCCGTGCCCGGCATGAGCTGCATCAGGCCCATGGCGCCCTTATGGGACAGGGCCCGGACCTTGTAGCTGGACTCTACGGTGATCACGGCGCGGATGAAGGCCTCCGGGAGATCATAGGTCTTTGAGGCGGTCTGGATGATCTCGTCGACCTCCGTAGGGGGTTCCGCCATGGGGGCCGGCGTGACGGGGCCTGGTGCTGGAGTGGCGGTTTTGGTGTTCTTCGGGGGCGTCCAGCGGGGACGGGTCCTCGTCTTCTTCTTCTCCACGGCCTCGGTCTCTGCCGCAGGGGCCGTCTTGGGTGAGGTCTGCATCATCGCGATGCATTTCGAACCCTTCGGGGCCTTCTTCTTGTTGTCGACGAACCAGGAGCTCCCGTCGGGCCCGGTACAGCTCCAGATGTAGTCGGCGAACGCGGCCGCAGGTGCCAGCATCCAGACCATCACCATCGAAAGGGCCAGGGCCCGTCGCCCACTCATGGTCTACCTCCCCTTGTTCGTGCCCACCGACGCAGCGCCGATGAACTCTTGTGTAATATAGTACAATTCAACCCCCGGCATCACTTCCGCAACGGCCACGCCCACTCCGCAGTTCGTCGCCTCCTTGTCCAGGATGTTGCGTCGATGCGAGGGGCTCTCCATGAGCTGCTGGTGTGCGCCGCAGAGGGTTCGGTCCAGGACGATGTTCTGTCGGGCCGCCGGGCAACCAGGGTCCCGCGGATCCGGCAGGTGGTGCGCCAGGGTTTGCCGGGTGGCCATGGCCTCGGAGTGCTGCCGCGCGCACCGTCGGAGGCGGCTGTTCTGTGCCAGGGGCTCGATGGAGCGACGGACCCGTTCCCGGTTCATCATTGACAGGAGGGCCGCCTCCAGATCCTCGTTCCGTTCGCCGTTGTGGGGCGCGCAGAGACGCACCGAAGGCAACACCGGCGGCTGGACCCCGGAGTAGACGTCGAAGAGCGCAGCGGTCTCGGGGCCGCCGGATCCCGTGAGCATCACCTCCACGGTGTAGACCCCCTCCTCGGGGAAGTACAGCCGCGTCCAGAACATCTCTGCGGCCTCCTTCGGGGCCATCTCCACGGTGCCGCCGCCGGGGGATGCGATGAGCACCCTCGGGGCGCCGTGTCCCGGCTCCCAGGTCCCCCAGAAGAGCTGGGAGTGTCCCGGCTCGACCTGCGCGGGGAACGGGCCCAGATCCACGAGGCGGTGGACAACGACCAGGCTGAGGCGCAGCCGTCCGTTCCGTCGCTGCAGGGAGAAGCCGTATCGGTTGAGACCGGGCGGACAGAGGTCTGAGGCGAGTACCCAGCGGAGCCGTTCGAGGAGATCCGAGGGGTTATCGCCTTCGAGGAGCAGGGGGAGGAACTGCGGGTCTCGTACGTCCTCGCGGAGGAGCTCGAAGCGCACCGTCCGGGACCAATGGGGTGGGAGATCCTGCGCAGATGCGTCCTCGACCCGTCCCAGGAGCCGAACTGCGGCCCGGGAGATCGACGTGCTGTAGACCGGCGCGTCGTGGCCAGCGTCTTCCCACGCCGCCTCGATTTCGTCGCAGAGCCAGGCGTCCGCCGGGGGCGGCCTCTCGCGGTCCTCGGGGCTCGTCGGGGGGGCAGCGATAGCCAGGACCCCCACGATGGCGATGGGCAACAGTCTGAGCATTCCGGCCGCGCCCTCCCTTCACGCAGGTCTTCCAAGTATAGAAAGGCTGGGGACACCGCCCAAAAAAGCGCTTGCTTTCCTCCTCTCCAGGAGGGTATTCGATTGCTTGCCGGCCGGAGGAGCCGGATGATATGTAGAACGTGTGGAGGTGCGCAGTGATCATTGGAGTGCCCAGGGAGATCAAGGTCCAGGAGTACCGGGTCGGACTCGTCCCCGCGGGCGTCAAGGCGCTGGTGGATCGAGGCCACGAGGTCAATGTCGAGACCGGCGCCGGCCTCGGCTGCGGCAACTCCGACGATGACTACGTCCGCTGGGGTGCGAAGACCCTGGGTACCGCTGACGAGGTCTGGGACAGGGCCGAGATGGTCATCAAGGTCAAGGAGCCCATCGCAGCGGAGTACCCGCGCTTCAGGGACGGCCAGCTCATCTACACCTACTTCCACCTGGCCGCGATCCCTGAGTTGGCGCCGCCGCTCCTCGAGAAGAACATCGCGTCCGTCGCGTACGAGACCATCGAGCTGGCCGACGGGGCCCTGCCCCTCCTGCGTCCCATGAGCGAGGTCGCCGGCCGCATGGCGATCCAGGTGGGCGCGAACTGCCTGCAGAAGGAGCACGGCGGCAAGGGCGTCCTGCTCCCCGGCGTCCCCGGCGTCAAGCGGGGCCGGGTCACCATCATCGGCGGCGGCATCGTCGGCACCAACGCAGCCAAGATCGCCATGGGCATGGGTGCGAAGGTCACGATCCTGGACAGGGACCTGGATCGGCTGGTCTACCTGGACGACATCTTCGGAAGCCGGGTCCAGATTCTCTATTCGGACTCGGCGACCCTCGAGGAGACGGTCACCCAGGCGGATCTCGTGGTCGGCGCGGTGCTGGTCACCGGTGCGAAAGCTCCCAAGCTCGTCACCCGGGATATGCTCTCCCGCATGGAGGACGGCACCGTGGTGGTGGATGTCTCCGTGGACCAGGGCGGCTGCATCGAGACCTGCAAGCCCACGACCCATGACGCGCCCACCTTCGTGGTGGATGGCGTGGTGCACTACTGCGTGGCGAACATGCCCGGCGCGGTGGCCCGCACCTCGACCTTCGCGCTGACCAACGCGACCATCGGCTACGCAGTGAAGCTGGCGGACATGGGCGTCGCCGCCGCAGCGAAGGCCATGCCCGAGCTCGCCAAGGGCCTCAACACCTACAAGGGCAAGATGACCCACGCCGCAGTCGCCGAAGCCGGCACCGCTCGGGCCACGATGGAGCGGCGGCGGGGCGGTGAAGCGGAAGTAGTCGTAGAGGTCAAGGTACTCTGTGCGCTCGTGCTCTGTGTGTGTGTGTGTGTGTGTGTGTGTATGTTTGTGTGTCGTG
>CAZNWW010000252.1:0-6283 GCA_964576155.1 uncultured Myxococcales bacterium
CGTTGTGGCCGCTTCAGGCTTCCCGATACGAGCCGGGCTTGCACACCACGACCAGGGACAGATCCCGTCTGCCATCTCAGGGGAATCGACATTGGCGCTCCCCGCGAACCCGGCAGGACCCCTCAGATGAAATACTAGCACCCCGGACGGGGATTGCAACCGGTTGTCCCTGTCAGGAAGAACGCACGCGTCGACCGGAGGACATGACAGAGGGCAGACTGCTCACCCGCAGACGCCGCCTACGCACTGCTCATCCTCGCCGCAGCACACGCCTGCGCATGATTCGAACAGACAGTAGCAGACGCCCGCTTCGCAGGCCGCTTTACCATCCGGGCAGGGACCTTCACAAAGATACCCGCAGCCGCTGGGCGCCCCGCAGTCCTTGTCCTGGCAGTTGGGGGTGCAGGGGATGCAGTCCTCCGTGACCTCGTTGCAAGACTCGGACTCTGCGCAGCACCCCGTGCCACACTCGTCGAACATGCAATGACAGCCCAGACCGGACAGCAGCATGCATTTCTGCAGGATAGGATTGGGACAAATTGTGGCGCACAGCCCGCCGCAACCATCATCGTCACCACAGCCCGCACTAGCGCAATCCGGGAAGCAGACGCACTCGCCGCCCTGACAGACATCGCCCTGTACCGGACACGTCCCGTCGCAGAAGCCACCACACCCGTCCAAGACTCCGCATTCAGCGCCATCACAGTTCGGCGTGCAGATGACCTCGCAGTCGCCGGTGATGATGTTGCATTCATTATACTGGTCGCAGCAGACCCCGTTGCATTCCTCGTACATGCAGGCGCAGGCCCCATTCTGGCAGTCCTCGTTGGCTTCCGCACAAGGCCCCATACAGGGGTAACCGCATCCGCTGGAATCCCCGCAGTCTTTGTCCTGACAGGAGGGGATGCAGTCGACGCATTCGCCTGTCCCCTGATCGCAGACCTCAAGCCAGGTGCAGCAGTTGTCCCCGCAGATGGCGAACGGACATTCGCAGCCCCCGCCGGTTTCCCACAGGCAAATCATGTCCGGGTTCTCACAGGGCCCTGGGCAGGCCCCGCCGCAGCCGTTGTCCGCGCCGCAGGAGCCGCCCTCCGGACAATCCGGAGCGCATTCACACAGTGCATCTTCCGTGCAGAATTCACTCACGGTGCAGCAGGTCGACCCACAGGGCTCCCCACCCCAGGGACAGCCACATTCCCCTTGCTCACAATTCGAACCCTCGGCGCAACACGCGGTGCCGCACTCCTCGAAGAGGCAGTGACAGACGCCTTCGTTGCAGAACTGGAAGTCCTCACAGATGCCGTCACAGATGTCACCGCAGCCGTCGTCGTCTCCGCAGAACTTGCCTGCGCAGATCGGGACGCAGACGCAGGCGCCACCCTGACACTGCATGTACTCGCCGACGCAGGAGCCTTCTTCGCAGAGTCCACCGCAGCCATCCGGGTCGCCACACGCTGCGTCCAGACAGCTCGGCACGCAAGTGCACTCGTCATCCACACAGATGTCACCGACCTTGCAGCACAGCCCGTCGCAGGTCACGTCGACGCACACACACGAGCCGGCCCCGCAGACCGTGTTCTCACCGGCACAGGGTCCTTCGCAGGCGCCACCGCATTCATCGGCATCGCCGCACAGGGCTCCATCGCAGACCGGCGTACAGCATTCGGCATTGAAGCAGCCCTGTCCGCCCTGACAACAAACCCCGAAACAATCGACGAACGCGCACACACAAGCGCCTTCCACGCAGGCCTCGTTCTGGCCCGCGCAGGTCCCATCACAGAGGCTGCTGCAACCGTCGGATTCTCCACAGGCCTTGTCGGCACAGTCCGGCACGCAGGTGACGACACAGCTGCCTCCCTGACAGAGCTCGTAGTCTCCGAGACACGCACCAGAACAGAGGCCGCCACAACCATCCGCGTCGCCACATGTAGCGGCGCCACAGTCCGGCGTGCAGCATGCGTCATCGACGCAGGCGTCGTTGAGAAGACAGCACTCGCCGCCGCAGGTCTCGAACGGGCAATAGCAGGCGCCAAGCTCACAGACCTGACCCTCCAGGGGACATTGGCCGGTACAGGGATAGCCGCAGCCGCTGTCAACGCCGCAAGCCTCACCCAGACAATCGGCGGAGCAGTCGACACACTTGTCCGTCTCCTCGTCGCAGCTCTGGTTGGCGTTGCAGCACGAATCGCCACACTCGGAGAACCTGCACTCACAACCCGTGCCAGCCAGCAGGGTGCATTCCTGCAGGGGATCGAGGCACTCCACAGAGCATAATCCGCCGCAGCCGTCGTCGTCGCCGCAGGCCGCGCCGGTGCAGTCCGGAACGCAGACGCATTCGCCGACGATGCAAGCGTCGTTCTGCCCAGGGCATGTCCCGTCGCAGAAGTCGCCGCAGCCGTCCAGTTTTCCACACACAGCGTCGTCACAATCCATCGCGCATATCTCGACGCATTCCCCTTCGATGCAATTCCAATACTTCTCGCAGCAGACATCGCCGCAGATATTGAAGGCACAGACGCAGGCACCCTCTTCGCAGATCTCGGCGGCCCCGGGACAGGGCCCCGGGCACAACGTGCCGCACCCGCTGGGGTCTCCGCAGTCTTTGTCCTGACAGTCGGGGACGCAGGGGGTACAGGCCCCATCCTGGCAGACAACGGTCGGGTCTACGCAGATCCCATCACAGAGACCGCCGCACCCGTCAGAGACACCGCACGCGCTGATCGGAGAACATTGTGGCTTGCACTCACAGACACCGTCAATGCACCACTCCGTCTGGCTGCAGCACGCGTCTGCGCATGACTCGAACTGACAGTAGCAGGCGCCCGATTCGCAGACCGCAAATTCATCCGGGCAGGGACCTTCACAAAGATACCCGCAGCCGCTGGAAGCCCCGCAGTCTTTGTCCTGACAGTCGGAGATGCAGGGCATGCACTCCTGCGTAGCCTCGTTGCAGAACTCGGACTCTGTGCAGCACTCCGTGCCGCACGCGGCGTACACGCATTGACAGCCCTCGCCGGACAACAGCGCGCATTTCTGCAGAGGATCTGGACAGTCTATAGAACACAGCCCGCCGCAGCCGTCGTCGTCACCACAGTCCGCACCACCGCAATCCGAGATGCAGATGCACTCGCCGTCCTTGCAGACATCGCTCGGTGCCGGACACGTCCCATCGCAGATGCCGTTACAGCCGTCAGGTGCCCCGCACAAGGCGCCAGCACAGTCCGGCGTGCAAAGGACCTGGCAGTCGCCGGTGGTGATGTGGCAAATCGAATACTGGTCGCAGCAGACCCCGTTACATTCGGTGTTCTCGCAAACGCAGGACCCGTACTCGCAGACCTCGTTGGTGTCCAGGCAGGGCCCCGAACAGGGGTAACCGCATCCACTGGAATCCCCGCAGACCTTGCCCTCACAGGAGGGGCCGCAGAAGACACACTCGTTTGCACCCGGATCGCAGGTCTCCGTCGCAGCGCAGCAAGTATCCCCATCCCCGCAGGTGTCGAACGGACATTCGCAGCCGCCCCCGGTTTCCCACATGCAGACCATGCCCGGGGTCTCGCAGGGCCCTTCGCAGAACTCGCCGCAGCCGTCGGGTGCGCCGCAATCAGTACCCCACGGACAATCCGGAGCGCATTCGCACACATCATCTTCCATGCAGGATTCACCCACGGCGCAGCAGGTCGTCCCGCAGAGTTCACCGCCACCTAAGGGACAGCCACACTCCCCAAACACACAACTCAGATCCTCAGCGCAGCAGTCGGAGCCGCATTGATCGTAAAGACATTCACAGAGACCTCCGGTGCAGAACTGGAAGTCCCCGCATTCCCCGTCACAGATGTCGCCGCAGCCGTCGTCCTCGCCGCAGGCCTTGCCCGCGCATAGCGGGACGCACTCCTCACATTTATCGTCAATGCAAGGCATGTTCGCGGCGCAGCAGATGTCGCCGCAAGTTACGAACTCGCAGACGCATTCGAAGGCAGCGGTACAGAGCTCGTTGTCCGAGCATTGCCCGCAGTCCACCCAGCTGTTGCAGCCGTCTTGGTGCACTGCGCATTCGACGCCGATCTCGGTGCAGGTGGCGGGCTGACAGCACTCGCCATCCAGGCACGGCTCGTCTTCGCCGCAGCAGGCGCCCTCGCAGTCTTCGTAGAGGCACTCGCAGAGCCCACCGGTGCACCACTGGTTTGACCCACAAGAGCCGCAGAACAGGGGTCCGTCGCAGACGTCCTGGATCACTCCGCACTCCACCGCGGGGAAGTCCTCGCAGACGGCCGGCTCGCAGCACTCATCGTCCAAACAGGCCAGCCCCTCCTCGCAGCACCCACCGCCGCAGATCACGCCGCTGGGGCACTCGCACTCGAAGTCAACGCACTCCATGTTGGCGACCACGCACGGCCCGTCGCATATGCCCTCGCAGCCGTCGCTGTCGCCGCAGAGGGCCTGGCTGCAGTTCGGGATGCAGGCGCATTCACCGTCCACGCAGCCCTCTTCCTCCTCACAGCAGGCGTCGACACAGGCCTCGAACTCGCATTCGCAGATGCCGACTGTACAGACTTCCAACTCCGGACATATGCCTTCCTCGCAGATCCCGCCGCAGCCGTCGTCGTCTCCGCAGTCCTTCGCCAGGCAGCTCGGGATGCAGACGCAATCGCCGGCCACGCAGGCCTCATTCCCGGCGCAGCAGCCGTTGCCGCATGGGACGCCGCTGCACTCGCATACGCCGTTGAGGCAGACGTGGCTCTCGATGAGGCAGTACCCCGCGTTGCAGTTCCCGCCGCAGTCATCCGGCGCGCCGCAGACCTCATCGTCACAGTCGGGGTAGCAGATCTCTTCGCATTGCCCGGCCTTACACTCGTCGTCGGGTCCACAACAGATCCCGTCGCAGGCGATGTAGAGGCATTCACACACGCCGACATTGCAGGTCTCATATGGGCTCGCGCAGAGTCCGTCGCAGAGCCCCTTGCAGCCGTCGTCCGCGCTGCAGCCCTTCTCGAAGCAGTCGATCTCGCAGAGTACACATTCGCCGTCTACACAGATATGGGTCTCGGAACAGCAAGCATCGCCGCAGGGATCGAACTCGCAGTTGCAGACGCCGTACTCACAGATTTCGTTGAATCCCGGCGGGCAGGGGCCCAAACAGGGACCGCCGAAGCCGTCGTCATCTCCGCAGTTCTTTCCGTCGCAGTTCGGCGTGTAGCTGCCGCAGGTCCCGTCGACGCCGTCGCATTGAGTGACACCTGCGCCGCAGCAGACTTCCAGGCAGATGACGCCCGGGCACCCGCACTGGAACTCCGCACCACAGACTTCGCTGGGCGCGCATTCGCCGCAGTCCAGGGGCTCACCGCAGCCATCGTCCGGTGCACCGCAGTTCGCGCCCAGATCCTCGCATGTGTACAGCGTACAGCACACGCCGTCCGTGCAGCCCTGGTTCTCCTCGCAGCACACATCGCCGCAGAATTCGTGGGTGCAGTAGCAGAGATTCAAATCGTCGCACCACTGGGTGGACGCGCAGACGCCGCAGGAGGTCTGACCACCGCAGCCGTTGTCGATGAGGCCGCAGTCCGCACCGAGATCGGTACAGGTCACGGGCTCACAGCAGGCACCGCCGTCGCAGAGCGCATCGGGATCGCAGCAGGTGTCGCCGCAGGAGAGATGCTCGCACGCGCAAACCCCGTTGTAGCACTTCGACCAACCGTCGGAGCAGGAACCCGTCATGCAGATCCCGCCGCAGCCGTTATCGCCGCCGCAGGCAGCCTCGGAGCAGTCCAGGGTGCAGATTTCTTTGCACTCGCCTGCGATGCATTCCTCGCCGTCCCCGCAGCAGATGTCGCCGCAGGAGTCGTAGATGCAATCGCAGGTGTAGTCCGCTGCGCAGTAGCGATCGTCCGCGCACGCACCGCAGAACTGGACGTTGCCACAGCCGTCGCCCGGCAGCCCGCACTCCGCCCCGAGGTCATCGCAGGTCTGGGCGAAGCAGCAGGTGTCGTTGGCGCAGGATGAGCCCTCCTGGCAGCACTCGCCGAAGCACTCGATGTATTCGCAGAGGCATTGGCCCCCTGCGCAGACGACGAACTCACCCACGCAATCGCCCGGGCAAGAGCCACCGCAACCGTCGGGCTCGCCGCAGGCCTTTCCGTCACATTCGAGCATGCAGCAGGAACCGTTAGCGCAGGCCTCACCCGGCGCGCAGCAGGTCCCGAAGCAGTCGGTCTCGGTGCATTGACATACGCCGAAGTCGCAGGTCTCGAACGCGCCCGGACAGTCGCCGTTGCAGGGATAGTCGCAG
>CAZNWW010000253.1:0-6277 GCA_964576155.1 uncultured Myxococcales bacterium
CACCAGGGTAACCCTGCTCTTCCCGGCCCTCTTCGTCGCACTCCAGATCCTGGCCGATCGGCATCCGTGGGATCGGGACGGGGTGGTCTGGCGCCTGAAGAAGGTCGCCTGGTTTGCCCTCCCGACCATAGCGGTGGGGGTGGGGCTCATGCTCTACAACGTCGCTCGGTTCGACTCGGTCTTCGAGTTCGGGCACCGCTTCCTGATGGGCGGGACCCGGGACAGCATCGTTGACCACGGGCTCTTCTCCACCTGGTTCCTCCCGCGTAACCTCTCCGCTGCTATCACCAGCGTTCCCCGGATCACCGCCACCTGGCCATACATCCGGATCTCAGGGCACGGGCTCTCCCTCCTGGCGACCACGCCGGTGTTTTTCTACCTGCTCTGGCCCCGCAGGGGGGACGAGGCGGGGGAGGGGCTGGATCGCTACCGCTGGCCCATGCGTCGGATCCTGTGGCTCACCGTGGGCCTCACCGCGCTGCCGGGGCTCCTCTACCAGAACACCGGGTGGTTCCAGTTCGGGTATCGGTTCGGGTTGGACTACATCCCGCTGCTCTTCGTGCTCCTCGCTATGGACCGTCGTCGGCGGGGCTGGCTCTTCTATACCCTCGTGGCGGTCTCCATCGCGGTGAGCACCTTCGGTGCGATCACCTTCCAGCGCTTCCCGATCTTCTACGACTGACATCAAAGAAGTCCCTTGCATCTGGATCATGCTTTTCGGGATACTGAAAACACGAATCAGAACACTGGAGCCGAACGGGATGCGGAACACCATCCAAGCCGTTCTCCTCCTCGCGCTGCTCACCTGCGGCTGCGCGGAGGATGGTTCGAAGTCGCCGTCTCCCCTGGCCTGCGGACCATCCGGCGGTGAAGACGCCAGCATGTGTCCCGAGGGCTATGCTTGCCTCGAGGACGTCTGCGTCTGTGTCCCGGACTGCAGCGGGAAGGCCTGCGGCCCGGACGGTTGTGAAGGATCCTGCGGCGAGTGCCCTGTGGGAGAGGTCTGCTTTCTGGCGCCCTGGGCGCTCGCCGAGTGTTGTACCCCCGACTGCACTGGAGTCGAATGCGGGGACGATGGCTGCGGCGGGTCCTGCGGCGGCTGCGCAGCCGGCGAGGTGTGCCGGATCGAGGGGGTCTGCTGCGTCCAGGAATGTGATGGCCGGCAATGCGGCGACGACAGTTGTGGCGGGAACTGCGGACTCTGTCCCGAGGGGTACTCTTGCGTCGAGGCTGGGGGCGACTACAAATGTGAGCCCGACTGTGGGTGGTTCTGCGAAGCACTCGACTGCGGTATCGGTGGGTATCATGGCGAGTGCGACTGCGGGACCTGTCACGACGAAGACCCCTGCACCCTCGATAGTTGCGAGTTCGGTTTCTGCCTCCATGCCTTCATCGAGGGGTGCTGTGTCTCCGATGTCGACTGCATGGACTGCGTGGACGCCGTGACCGGAATGCCCTGCCCGCCGGATCCCCCCGGCTGCCTCGGCGCCAGCTGCGTTCCGAACACCTGTACGGACAACTTCTGCGAGGAAGAGTTCTGCCAGATCGACTCACACACCGTCTGCTGTGTGGACGATTTTGACTGCGACGACGAGAACCCTTGCTCAGAGGACCAGTGCATCCAGGAGACCCATTACTGCATCCGCGTCTTCGAGCCGGGGTGTTGTGCGAACAACGGGATGTGCAACGACGGGGACATCTGCACCTACGACAGCTGTGACATTCCGGCTGGAGAGGTGGTTGGAGAAGCGAGTACACGCCGTTGCCGGACTGTTGCGAGAGCCCCGCTGACTGCTCTCTGAAGGACTGTAAGAACGTCTTCTGTCAGAACGGAAACTGCATCTACGTGGAGATCGAGGGTTGCTGCCTCCACAACGCCGAGTGCTGGGATGACGATTCCTGTACCTTCGACAAGTGCATCAACGGGTTCTGCGACTACCCTCCGACCGGCCTTCCGGGATGTGACTGATCGGCAAGCTCTAGTGGGGCCGGAATTTATTCCGGACAATCCGGCGGAGCCAGATGGCGCCGCCGATCAGGAAGGCGACGCCGAAACCGATCCAGAGGACGAGCGCGTAGGTGCGCGTGAGGGCCTCGAGGCGGTCCAGGTTGGTGCCCAGGGCGGTGCCGATGGCCACGAGGAGCGCGTTCCAGGCCAGCGCGCTCACAGCGGCCCAGGCCAGCACCGGGCCTGGGCGCATGCGGGCCATGCCTGCGGCGACGAAGAAGAGGGCGCGGATACCGGGCATGAAGCGGTTGATGGCCAGGAAGGCAGGGCCCCAGCGGCGGTAGCCTGCCAGGATCCGGTCCAGGCCCGGGGACTGCGAGATCCTCTCCCCCAGGCGTCCGTCGTCCCGTCGTCTGGCCGCGGCCAGGCCCACCTGAAAGTCCAACCAGGCTCCCAGGAGGCTGCCCCCCGTGCACGCAACCAGCACCGGCCAGAGATCCCAGCCGCCTACGGATGCCAGCACCGCTCCGGCCAGGACCACCGTGTCTCCGGGGAAGGGTGGAAAGATGTACTCGATGGTCGCGGACAGGAACAGCACCGACAGGGACAGGGCGTACCCGTGGGTGGTGAACCAGAGGAGCCATTCTTCCAGACCGGTAGGTGTCATGAGGGTCAGGTGTCGTCTTCGCGCGCGCCGAGGGGATAGAAGCGGAAGACCCACCAGCCCAGGAGCATGAAGATACCCGCCGCGCCGAAGGTCAGCATGTATCCGAGGGGGGGGGGCGCCAGCCAGTGGCCGAGGATCATGACCGCAGGCGCCACCACCGCGGCGACCCCGTCGGCCCCCTTGGTCAGGAGCCCCTCGACGCCGAAGTAGATCGCCTCTCGGCGGGTGCCGCAGCGTCGCTCGTCCAGGTCAACGATCTCGCAGACGATGGGTCGGTACATGCTCATGAGGATGGCAGCGGGGAAGCCCAGGAGGAAGAAGAGGAAGATGATCACCCAGATCCTGGTGCTCCAGGACTGCTCGATGCGGAGGTTGAAGCGGGTCATGAGCTTCTCGAGTTCGGTTGCGTCGCCCTGGATCGCAGCCAGCCGGGCCGCGGCAGCGCCGCTGAGCTCCGGGGCATCCCCCGAGAGCTGGAAGTCCGTGAAGGTTACGCTGCCGTCGGACCAGACGAGGCGCGCCTCGAGCTCCATGCGGTGCGCCGGTCCGAGCACGAATCCCCCGGCCTCGGCCGAGGCCGCCCGCTCCTCAGGGG
Organism: uncultured Myxococcales bacterium; assembly: GCA_964576155.1. Taxonomy (GTDB): domain Bacteria; phylum Myxococcota_A; class UBA9042; order CAIXZC01; family CAIXZC01; genus CAZNWW01. Next base: position 3,211 of record CAZNWW010000253.1, read on the forward strand.
TCGAGAAGAGTCGGCTCCAGCCTCCCAGGTTGGCGGTCTGCTCCGGCTCCTCGTACCCGCCGAGTTCAAAGGGGAGCCGCACGGTGTCGCCCGCGAGATCACCCACGTCCACGGGATCCGGGAGCGCGGCGAAGAGCCCCTCGTCGAAGCGCCGGTTCTCCTCGGGGAACAAGGCCTCCCAATCTTCCTTCGGGATCCGCACCTCCGTGGGGTCGTCGCGTTCGCCGAAGTCGAGGATCATTTCTTCGGCGGCCACGTCCTCCCTGGCCTCGACCAGGGGCAGCTCTTCTCCCCCCACGAAGGTCACTGCGAAGAACGCCAGGGTGATCGCCGTGGCCATCCCGGTGGCGGTGCGGAACGCTCCCTTGAGGCCAACCCGCTTCACGAAGGCCTCTCCCACCACGAAGCCGACGATCGTGGAGAGGAACAGCGGGATGAAGAGGGTGGCGACGAAACCTTCACCCTTGTGGAGCACCGCGGTGGCCACGAAGGGGATCGAGATCATGACGATCCCCATCCCGATCTTGGCCGCAGCTACGGCCAGCAGGTAGGGCGGGAACGCGGGGTTACGGAAGCACTCCACCACGGACTGGCGCAGCCCGAAGGTGGACAGCTTGTCCTTCGCCGGAGGGCGCTCCTTGATCCGGCTGATGGAGATCAGGAAGCCCACCGCACCGACCACGGCCAGGACGACCGCGGTGGCCTTGTAGCCGTCCTCGAGGAACAACGGTCCGAGCTGGACGCCCCCCTTCAGGGCCTCGATCACCGGCGGGATCGCCACCGCGCTCAGGACGATGGCGCCGGCCTCCCAGTAGGACATGGTCACCGTGAGGCTCACCCGCTCCCCCGGGTCGGTGGTGATCTCGGGCATGAGCGCCAGGTAGGGAGCCACGACGTAGGTGTAGAAGAACCAGGTGCAGCTCAGGGTCACTGCGAGCCAGGCGACGTTCCAATGTGAGGTCCCGTGCACCGGCGGGAACCACAAGAGGACCGCGAAGAAGACCAGGGGCAGGAGGCCCCGGCTGATGAAGGGGATGCGGCGGCCCTTCGGGTTCGTGCTGCGGTCCGACCAGAACGCGATCACGGGGTTGGTGAACGCGTCCACCAGGGATCCGATCAGTCGCGCCAGACCCACGGCCACGCCGACGCCCAGGAACACCATGCCCCCGTCCACCGCGTTGGGCGGGGGGGAGTAGAAGTAGAGGATCCACGCCATGACGTTGGCGGTGATGAAGGACGTGGAGAACATCCCCACGCTGTAGGAGATCCGCTGTCCCCGAGTGAGCTGCCAGCCCTGCTTGGTCATCTCAGTTCTCCCCCGGGCCGGCATCCAGTTCGTCACGCAGTCGGACCGCGGTGCGCTCCGCCCAGGGCCCCAGATCCGGCGTGAGGGTCATGGTGCGCTCGTAGGAGTATTCCCGCTTGGACAGGAGGTCCTCGGGGAGAATGTATCCCAGCTCGTCGTTGCCCAGGGCCAGGATCACGGGGAAGGGCGTATCCAGCGCCTGCGCCAGGCGGTGCCCCAGCTCGGGGAGGGGCTCACCGGGGATCGTGAGGACCCGGAGGGGGCCCACTTCGATGAGGTTCATCTCCGTCTCCACACCCCCGTCCGCGTTGAGATCCCGGTTGAAGACCCCGAGGCGGCTGCCCAGGCGGAACCGCCAGTTACGATTGTCGACGGACTCCACCCTGCGCGCTATCCGAAGGGGCGCAGCGGGGAGGGGCTGGAGATCGCCCAGGGCCCCGTGGACGCGCTCCGCGAGCTGGACCCCCAGGTTGTCGCACATCTTCTTGCGTCCCGCGACGTCCATCTTCGCCGGGATGTTCGGGGTGAGCATCCCACCGAGGGGGCCGCTGAAGAACAGGGGTGTGGCGATCCCGAGCTCCCTGAGCCGTGCCCGGAAGGACGCAGGGTAGTCGGGGGAGATCTCGGTGTTCTTTTCCCAGAGGCCTTCGGGATGGGCTGCGAAGTTTACGAGGACCGCCGCGGGGGCCGCCGCGTCCTCGGGGCGCACCGAGAGGACCGTTACCCGATCGTAGCGTCCGCCGCCCTTGCGGTGATTCGTCACCCAGGAGTCCGGCGCGTCGAAGGCCCCCAGGCAGATCTCCGCAGGGCCGGCCTCTGCCGCGGCCCGGTCCACCGCGGTGGCAACCGCGGCGTGGAGACGCTCCATGTAGGCGGGATCGACGCCGCTGCGGAATGGGATCCCCAGCGCGCCCTTCCCCCACATGCCGATGGTGTCCGGTCCCGAGTGGGTGTGGGTGGCGCAGATCATCACTCGTTCGGGTGGGAGCGCAGTCACCCGGGCCCGGATCGCCTCCACGTCGGGCCGCAGGAGGCCGATGAGATCCGCGGTGACCAGGGCCACCGCCTCGTCGCCCTGCCGCAGATAGAGGACGCTCGCCTCGAGGGGATGGAGGATCCCGGTGGCCTTGCGGTTGGGCGCGAACCCCGCCAGGTAGACCGTGCGGTCCAAGCCTGGGGTGATGTCCGTGGTGGCAAAGCCGGCTGTGAGTGGGGATGTCGCCATGGGGCCTCCTGGCCTCTCCTCTCCGTGAGGGGTAGCGGATCCCAGTGATTCTTGCCTTCGCGCGGGACCCTGTCAAGGCGCCCCCAGGGGAACACAACCAGAGGTTTGCCGACGGGTCGCCTTCCGGGTAACATGATGCCCGGGAGGGTACCCAAGACATGGGTGAACGCGACGAAAGAAGTCCTCACAAGCGATGGGCCACCGGGGAGATGCGTCTTCCGGCTCACGAGAAGCGGATACACGATCGCTACGCACTCCGGGAGATGTTCCGCTGCTTTGTGGGCGGCCAGAAGGTCCTGTCCCTGGCCCTGGACCAGGGCGGGGGTGGCGCCTTCCTCACGATGAGCCCGCTCCCGAGCATCGGGAGCGTCATGGTCGTCGAGGTGGAGAGCGATCTCCAGCAACGCCAGGTCTTCATGATAGCAGAGGTGGCGCGACGCCAGGTGACCCCGGTCAAGGGCGTCGGAATCCGGTGGCTCCGTGCGGTGGGCCTCGGGAGCCCGGAGAGCCTGCTGGCCTTCGTTGAGCACCATCTG
>CAZNWW010000254.1:0-4462 GCA_964576155.1 uncultured Myxococcales bacterium
AGCGCGTCGAGGATCGCGGTCAACCAGGCCTTGCTCCCGGCCATGCCGTAGGGCGGCAGCGGGGAGATGAAGGGGAGCTTCGTTTCAAAGGTGAGCTGGTCGTAGAGGTGCTGCCAGGTGGAGTTGGACAAGAGCACGTTGAGCGCCGCTTTTGGCAGCTCCTCCACCAGGTCGAAGTTGAGGTCTGGCAGGAGGGACACGTTCAGCTCCACGCCCACCTCGGCGAGCATGGCCTCCAGCTCGTCGTGGGCCCGGTTCCGGGGGTAGCCCACGAGGTTGATCACGTTTGGGGCCCTCGTCTCGATGCGGGTCTCTGCCTCCAGGCGTTTGGTCACGAGGACGTCATGGAATACGTTGACCATGGCCCGTGGGGTGACCGTAAGATACAGGATCGGGCAGTCCTCGCACCCGGCCCTGGCCCGCTTCACCTCGGACTCCACGTCCTCGCCCGTGACCACCGGGACGCAGGTGTTGGAGAAGAACAGGGTCTTGTCCAGCTTCTTCGAGACCTCGACGCCCTTCTGAAGGACTCGCCGGACCTTGTCCGGGTTGCCCATGATCACGTCGTTCTCCGTGAGGTCCGTAGAGAGCATGCTGTCCACCACGGTGAAGTCCGTGAAGCCTTCCGGGCGGGCGGCCCGGTCCCAGCGGGTGCGCTCCTCCCACGGATAGTTCACCAGCCACATGATCGGCGCGACGGAGTGCGGGTTGACGTGGTTGCACTCCTGGTCCGAGTGCTGCACGAAGACGAAGAGGTTGGTGGGATCGAGGCTGTCCAGCTGGGAGCGGGCGATCTCGCCGCCCGCGAAGAAGTCCGCGTACGCGTCGGACTCGCCCCAGGTGTCCAGGAGGGAGGCGGGCCGGTTGTCCTTCTCGTCCCGGCTCGGGATCGGGAGGCCCGGCTTGCCCGCCTCGGGGTCCGCCACCACGAGGGCCGCAAGGCGCTCCATGTCGTAGTCCGCCAAGCGTGTACCGCCGACGCCCTCGAGGACCGGCGCGAGGTCCTGGGGGAGGTCGCCCCCGGAGTACGAGACCACCACGTGCTCGGTCTTGATGATCCCCTCGTTGTCCTCGGTGCGCCGGTCGAAGGAGATGAGGAGCTCCTTCTCGTCGGACAGGGTCAGGGACGCCAGGAGCCCCTGGTCCTTCCACGCCACCGCCCGGATTTGGTAGGGGAGGCCGCTGCCCTCGAGGCCCAGGAGCATGGACACGGCTTTGCGGGTGGCTGCGCCACCAGCGGTGATCGATCCTTCGAGTTTACGGCCGGCGGTGGTCTCGACGTGGATCCCCATGCTTACCACTGCTCCATGAACTTGTAGAACTCCTCGTCGTCCATGGGGGTCGGCATGGGGAGGTCCGCGCCCTCCAGGGTCACGATACTGTCCGCCAGCTCCTTGAAGGCCTTCGCTGCGGGAGCGTCCGAGGCGTACTCCACCACGGTCATCCCCTTGCGCTCCGCCTCCATGATCTTCGGATCCCGGGGGATGTGGCCCACGATGCGGGTGGAGAGGCGATCTGAGAAGGCCTCGAGCATTTCGATCTCTGCGTTGGCGTTGTCCCGGGTATTGACTATAAGGCCTCCGAGGGCGATGCCGTTGGGCTGGTAGATCTCCACAGCGCGGCTGATGTTGTTGGCCGCGTAAACCGACATGGGTTCCTCGGAAAGGACGATGAAGACCTTCTCGGCGAAGCCCTGGCGTAGAGGCGCTGCGAAGCCGCCACAGACCACGTCCCCGAGGACGTCGAAGACCACCGCGCCGTAGTTCCCCGAGTCGATGACCTCCATGTCCTCCAGGAACTCCAAGGTCCGTGCCACGCCCCGGCCCCCGCAGCCTAGACCGGGGGGCGGACCTCCGGCCTCGCAGCAGTGGATGCCGAGGCGGCCTTTGTGGATGATGTGCTCCGTGGACACCGCGGACGCGTCGTCGCCGAGCACTTCGAGCACCGTCGGCACCTTCCGGTATCCACCCATGAGGCGTACAGCGGAGTCGCTCTTGGGATCACAACCAATGTGGAGGACCGCCATTCCCTGGGTGGCGAAGGTGGCGCTGAGGCTGGTCGCCACTACCGACTTGCCGATCCCGCCCTTGCCGTAGATTGCGATGCGCTGGCTCATTTCGATGCTCCTCGAAGGCGGCTCAGAGACCGCCGCCGGTCCGTCATCAATACTCGTTCTCCGAGATCGGTTCAAGCCCGCCGAGGCCAAAGCGGTGAGCGTAGGGAGCCGGCACGCCCAGGCAATGCTCGTCCTCACGGCAGGCACGGCAGCGCTCGGATTTCACCCACGGGCGGTCGAGGTCTTCGTAGCCGGTCTCTGTCACAGCGAGGTCAGGCGCGGATCGCCCTGCGGCGCGGTGCTCCGAGGGCACGGCGCAGGGAGGCACCGACGCGTGGGTCGATGCGAGGAGGGACTGGACATCGAGGCCCATGCTGTTGGCCTGGGCCTGCACCGTCTCCACCACGGGAACCAGGTCCCTGTACTCCACGAGGTACGCCGCGGCCCGGGGGCTGCGTTCGGGGCAGATCAATACTGAAAAATGCCACACAAGATTACGGTCAGCGAGGAAATCCGCCATGGCCGGCAGGTGATCCAGGTTGGCCGATGTGATCACCGTGTTGACGATGACCCGGTGCCCCGCGGCGAGGATGCGATCCAGCCCGGCGAGGGCGTCGTCGAGCTGGCCGGTGGTGCCGGTGCACTCGTCGTAGATCCCGGGGTCGACGCCGTGGAGGCTCACGAAGAAGGTGAGCCGGTCCGATGCGGGGATCGACACAGGATCCACCCGGCCGGCGAAGCCCACGGCGTTGGTCTGGACCTGGACTTCGGCGACCCCGGGCGCGGCCAGGGCCGCATCCAGCTCCTCGGGGAAGGACGGCTTGAGCGTAGGCTCGCCGCCGGTGAGGCTCACCATGCAGCCCGGCAGCCAGCGCCCCGCCGTCTCGATACAGGCCCGGACCATGGCCGAACCCGGGAGGTCGTGCTCCGGCCCCGAGCAGAAAGGACAGCGCTGGTTGCACCGGGAGGTGGTGCGCACAAGGACCTCCAGCACTTCGCCATGGTCCTGCTGGCTGCGCTCCACCGTGGCGAAAGGGAACATGGTCTGCATCGCGACGATGGGGTCGTCCTCCCGCCGGCCCACGAAGGCGAAGCCCTCGAAGCGGTCGGGCAGGTGGGTCGAGAACTTCTCCAGGATCTGTGCAAGGCGCTCGATGATCGATTCGGTGGCCTCGTCCAACTCCGCCAGGCCCTCATACGCGAGGGTGAAGCCGTCCACGGTGCGCCATCCGTGTTTGTCTGAGGCGGGGCGGAGCACCGCGGTCCAGGTGCCGGCGTCCCGATTCAGCACCATGCGGAGGGCGCCGTCGGCCAGGGTGGTCCGTCGCAGGGGCAGGCGCAGACGGTCGCAGGCAGCGACCCACTGGGACATCCAGCGGTGGGCGTCGGGGACGAGGGCGGCGAAGTCGCCTTTGAAGTAGGGCCTCATGGTGTATGGAATGTTAACAACAGGGAGAAGTTTTGCAATGGCATGCAGCCGTTGCATTTTGCGATGGATGATGGACGATGGACGATGGACGACGTGGGAGACAGATATGAAGCGGTTGATTGTGGGTCTGATGCTGGTCGCTGTGTTGGCCCCGAACGGGGCGGGGGCCAAAGAGGTGCCGCCGACGGATGCGGAGATGGAGGCGGCGCTTACGCCGATGGTGGGGGCGCGGTGGTACGGGGTTTACATGCTCGGGACCAAGATGGGTTGGGTCCGGGAGGAGATGACCCTGAGCGAGACCGAGATTACCCAGACGTGGAAAGCCTTCTTCAAGCTGCGTGTGTTGTTCCAGGAGATGAAGACGGAGATCGAGCACACCGCGGTATACCGCCGGGGCGGTGATTGGGCCATGCTGCGGGCCTCGGGGACCCTGGTGGACAAGGACCGCAAGGTCTCGGCAAGCGCGGTGAAGTCCGGGGGGAAGTTCGTGGTGGACGTCGAGAGTCGCGGCGCTAAGTCCCAGGTGATCTGGGACTGGCCCCCCGCGGACGCGAAGGAGCTGGTCCCCTGGGCCGGCCGGGCCCGGATGAACATCGGGGACACCGTGCCCTACTTCACCGTGGACGTCACCGAGCAGGAGCGTCACGCACAGACCGCAGAGTACAAGGGTGCCAGGATGACGGGAACTGCGAAGGCCACAACCCGGGTTTTCGATTTCGTGATCCACGACGATCGGGGCATGAGTATTGACATGGTCCTCGGGGAGGGCGGCCTGATCCTCGAGGGAGGCCTTGGACCCTCGGTGCGGATGGTCCTGGAGGACGAAGCCACCGCGAAGAGCCTCTCGAAAAGCGGCCTGGATCTGTCCCTGGCCTCCCATGTCTCAGCGAATCGTGCCCTGGATGACGAAGCTCTTGAGCGGGTGATCCGCATGGTAGTGTTCCTCAAGGGCGTGACCGCTGCGGATCTCCACACCG
>CAZNWW010000254.1:4472-6257 GCA_964576155.1 uncultured Myxococcales bacterium
CTGGAGTCGACCGACGGGGGCGTCGTCCTCGAAATCCGGGCCCTGTCGTGGGATGACCTGGCCGGTGGCGAGCCAGATTGGCTGGACGGGCGCCTCACCAAGCTCCTGCCGCGGCTGGTGGGGGTCAAGGAGAAGCCCCGGTTGATTCCGGACGCGAAGTGGCTGGAGTGCAAGCCCGGCACCGGCTGCGACCACCCGGAGATCCGCGAGATGGCGAAGCGCGAGGCAGGCGATCGAGAGGGCCTGGAGATGGTGCTCCACCTGTCGAAGGTCGTGAATCGACACATGAAATACGAGCTGGGAGTGAGTCTGGATCGGGCGGAAGAGATCATGAATGATGGCCGCGGCGATTGCCTGGAGTATGCCACGTTGCTGGTGGCTCTCCTGCGGGCCCGGGGGGTGCCCTCCCGTGTCGCATCAGGCGTGGCCTACGCGGGGAGCGCCCCACCGACCTTCGGTTACCACGCCTGGGCCGAGGCCTGGGTGGATCAGCATTGGGTGGCGGTGGATCCGACCTGGAACGAGTATCCCGTGGACGCGACCCACATCACCTTCGACCTCGAGGACGGGTTCAAGATGTTCCAGCACTTCGGGAGTCTCCAGATCGAGATCCGGGAGGTGGAGTACGCCCCGCCGGGTCTCGGCGAGCGCATCCGCTGACGCGTTATAGTTCTCCTCGTGCGACGCGTGCAGCGATGTCCGACAACCTCTTGCCCAGGTAGCGATCCCCGGCCACGTTGTACAGGCAGCGGTTGGTAGGCGCGATCTCGTCCGCTGCCGCGTTGGCCGCTATGGCCGCCTCCCCGGCGCCGGTGGCGATGAGCTTCATCTTGGATGGATGGATCACGATGTCCCCGGCGGCGAAGATCCCGGGGATGTTCGTCTGCATGCGGTGATCCACCGGGATCGAGTTCCCCACCACGGACACTCCCCAGCTCCGCACGGTCTCCAGGTTTTGGAGGAAGCCGATGGCCGGGACCACCACGTCGACTGCAAGTCGGGTCTCCTCCATGGAGCGGTTGTCCATGATCACCGCGCCCTCGACCCGGTCCTCGCCCTCGATACGGATCAGCTCGTGGAAGGGCTTGAGCTCCACGCCGGAGTGCATCAGCCGCGCCAGATTCCCCTCGTGGGCCTGAAAGACGTCGCTCCGGTGGATATGGGTCACCTGCTTCGCCCGGCTGTCGGCCTCCATGGCCCAGTCCACTGCGCTGTCTCCGCCACCGATGATCAATACGTTGGCGCCTACGAACAGGGATAGATCCCTGACGAAGTAGGAGATCCCACGATCCTCGAGGAGGTCCGTACCCTGCACCCACGAGAGCCGCCGGGGCGTGAACGCACCCAGGCCCAGGGCGAGGATTACCCGCTTCGTAGGGAACACACCCCGGTCGGTAATCAACTGGAACGGCCCGCCGGGCGACATGACACGGATCTCCTCGACCTCTTCACCCATGACCAGGTCGGGGTCGAACTGCTCCATCTGTCGCGCCAGGGCCTCCACCAGACCCACGCCGGAGATCCCCGGGATGCCGGCCACGTCGAAGATGATCTTCTCCGGATAGATGTTCCCGCATTGCCCGCCCAGCCGGTCCAGGCGATCGATCACCCGGGTCCTGGCACCGCGCAGGCCGGCATAGAACACAGCGAAGAGCCCCACGGGCCCACCACCGACCACGGTCACGTCTACCATCTCGTGCTGTGTCTTCCTATCACTCATGCTTCGAAATTGTGCATCCCGGTCTCCGGGGTCAAAGGCGTTGGTACAGTTGATCCGGTTTATTC
>CAZNWW010000255.1:0-6255 GCA_964576155.1 uncultured Myxococcales bacterium
CGGATCGTGGGGGCCGGTGGCGGGCCGGGGAACATCCCGGTCTGCTCGCCGCACAGGGGCCCGGGTCTCAGCGCTCGGTGTCAACTCCGAGAGAGCACAGGTATCGTTGATAGAGACCGGGCTCCAACTCGCCCTCCACCCGCAGCACATCCAGGTTCATACCCAGAGGCCCGTGGGGGATCGCTGTCTCCACGGTGTGGATGCGACAGGTCAGTAAGACGCGGCTGCCGTGTTGTCCATCAGGGCACGGGAGGACGATCCGCAGGAGCTCTCCCGCGGTCAACTTCCTGTGGGCCATCAAGTAGACCGTGTCGGCGCCGATGCCGGATACCACACCCCGGAACAATGTCAGGTTATGGAAGCAGTCCACCTCGACGGAGACGCGGACCCGCCCATGCGGGGCGGCGGCCGATGGGCCGCCGCCCCGCTGAGCGGGCAGATAGGGGCGGGTAGGTGCGGGCGGCATATGACCGCCGCGTTGGACTTGGCCGGGTGGGCGGGGAAGGCTCGGACTGGGCGCCAGGTCGAGGGTCGGGAGATCGAGATCCGTCATCTACCACCTCCAAGGGATGATTAACGCCGGGGGGTATAGAACGTTATGTTTCGGTAGCGGTTCGGTTGAAAAAAGGCGGGAGAAACTTGACTCATTCCCCGAGTTCGGGTTTTGCAGAGAGGCCTAGACGTTGGTGTCCGGGGTGATGATATCGAGCGACGGGAAGTACGAGCGATAGCGCCTCGGATCGCGGGTTACCAGCGGCATGCGCATCACGGCAGCGTGGGCGCCGATGTAGAAATCCGGCAAGGGAGAACGACGCTGTCCACCGCTCCGGCGATAGCGGAGAAAGGCCTTCCCCGCGAGGAAGGTTGCCTCCCATGGTAAGGGTACGCGGCGGAAGAGATTTCGGGGCAACGCGGCCTCGATAGCTTCTATCCGTTCAAAGCCCACCGACACCTCCGCGTACACGATCGGATTGACGAAGACGTTCCCTGCGTCCAGCAGCGCGGCGACGGTCTTGGAGGACCACGGATACCAGACCGGGTCCCGAACCAGGATGTCGAGGAGCACGTTACTGTCCAGTAGAGGACCGTTCATTCGTCTCCTCGCAGCAACGCCATGAGCTCCTCGGTGGTCATGCCGATATCGAGCGCACCGGTCATGCGCTCGACCGCGCCGCGTCCACGACCGCAGCTGTTCGGCGCCTTCCGTATCGAGATCCTGTCATCCTCGCGTACAAACTCGACCTCGGTGCCGGGCATGAACCCCAACTCATCACGTAACGAGACAGGAATCGTAACCTGTCCTTTGGATGTGATCAGCATGATTCCTCCCAAGTAAGACTCCTACATTTCTTACTCTACCAGAGCAGCACGTAAGGGGCAACCCAGGTGCGTGTTCGGTTTAGCACTGGGGAGCCCCGGAAAGCGAGCTGCGTCCGCTCAGCTCAGCTACAACGCCCCTCCCACAGGGATGGGATCCCGGAGGGACGTTCGCCCTACTCCGCTCTTCGAGCTACGAAGGCTCTTCGACACGCTTACGTCTGGGATCCGGTCAATGGTTGCCGATCAAGCTCGTGGGCCTGGGCCGAAGGGTGACGCCGCGCCACGACCCGTCCGGCGCAAGGAACCCTGAGGCGCAGGCCCTAGACGTACTTGTTGATGATTTCCTGGAACGCGCCCTTGGGACGGGACCCCACGACGGACTCCTGGACCTTGCCGTCCTTGAAGAAGAGGAGCGTCGGGATCGAGGTGATCCCGAACTTCATGGCGAGGGACTGGTCGTTGTCTACGTTGACCTTACCGATCTTCAGCTTGCCGGTGTACTCGCCGGCCAGATCATCGAGGACCGGCGCAATAGCGAGACAGGGACCGCACCAAGTGGCCCAGAAGTCCAAAAGCACCGGCACCTCGGAGGAAATGACCTCGGTGTCAAAGTTCTGCGTGGTGATCTCTACCGTGTTCCCGCCCATTGAAGGACTCCTTTTCCTTGGTGTTCAAGCGATGGATAGCAACTGCCGCCAGGCAAGTCAAGGAGAGCTTGAAACAGGTGGCGGGCGAGAGTATGGTCCCCATCATCCGCATGGCACATGGAGAGGCCGCCGCCATGATCCTCGAACTCGACCCATATGACCCGGAACACTGGATCGCCCAGGAGGCGGTTCGGGTTCTGGCCCGCGGCGGTGTGGTAGCCCTGCCGACGGACACGGTCTACGGGGTCGCCTGCGACATCGACAACGAGGAGGCGGTGCAGCGAATTTATCGCACCAAGGGGATGGACCAGAAGAAGCTGCTCTCGATCCTCTGCGCGGACATCGCCATGGCGGCGCAGTACACGATGGGGATCCCCACCCGGTGGTTCCGCATCCTGAAGCGGGAGCTTCCGGGGCCATATACCTTCATCCTGCCTGCCTCCAAGACGCTCCCCAGGATCATGCTCAAGCAGCGAAAGACCATCGGAATACGTGTCCCGGACTGTCCGATCACGTTGGAGCTGATCCGCCAGCTGGGACGTCCCCTCGTCTCCACTTCGATCCGCATGGGGGAGAGCCAGTGGCTCAACGACCCCGCGGAGATCGAGGAGTACTACCGCCACGAGCTCGACCTCGTCGTAGACGGCGGCATCCTGATCCCCGAGCCCTCGACCGTGGTGGACTTCTCCGGACGAGAGCCCGAACTCGTGAGGGAAGGCAAGGGGAACATCGATTTCCTGCAGTGATCGGATCCATCAATCCGGCAGAAGATACGGCAGGATACGTCGCAGGTCCCCTCCCTCGATAGTCACATCCGCAACCGAAGCCAGCTCGTCCGACTTGCAGTTGAACGCAATAGAGAAGCCTGCGGCCTCAGCGATGGAGACGTCGTTGAAGTTGTCACCGATGAATGCGGTGCGGGCCATGGGGATGCCCGCCTTCGCTGCGATGTGGCGCAGGCCGGTGGCCTTCTCTCCGACGTCATAGGGAGTTGGCGTCCCGCCGATGAGGGCGCCGTTTGGCGCGTACTCGAACCGGTTGAGGTAGATCTCGTCGAACCAGGGCGTCAGCTCGAAGTGACGAACCACCACCTCGAGGGTGCCCGAGATGACGACCAGCCGCACCCCTGCGTCACGGAGAACTCCGAGGGTCTCTGAGACCCCGCCGGTGAGGTGCATGCCCGCAACGATCTCTTCAATAGCGTTACGGGTAGCGCCTCGCTCCCGGAGGAGGGCGATATCGTTGAAGAACCAGTCCGAGTACGAGATCCGTCCGGAGAAGTAATCCGAGTAGGCCTGGTCTCGACGGTCTCGGTGGGTATCGAAGTGGTCGTGGAGGGTCTTCCAGATGAAGACGGTGTCATCCACGAGGGTACCGTCCACGTCGAACGCAATAAGATCATAGGGCAATGGCATCGATCGATCCTACTGGAAGTTGAAGGGGTAGAGCGCTGTGCAGGGGACGTCCCCGGGGGCCGGGTACTGGAGGCCGCGGAGGAGGTCACCGATGCAAGCGGCGAGACCGGAATTGTCGAGGCCGTCCTCAGAGACGGCGACGGAGGACGCACGGCCATCCGGTGCGAGGACGATTCGCATGAGGAGGCGTCCGGTTCCACGATCGGCTGCGTGGGTGCGGTAGCATCCTCCCACTCCCCCGTCCGCCGAGATCTCGGCCTGCACAGCGGCCTGGATCCCCTCCTGATCGCACCCGGCTCCGGTCTGCGGCGGCCGCTCCGTACATCCCGTCGCCGTCTTCGTTGCCGTCGCCGGCTCATTCGGGCCGAGACGGCCCTCCCACAGAGTCGGGGCTAAAGGCCCTCCCACAGGGGGAGTCTCGTCAACGTCGCTGCAGGCGCTCGTCGCAATCACGATCAGTATCGCCACCCATCCCCTCACAGCGGGGCTTCCTCCCCGTCCACCCTTACCTCTCCACCCGCCTGGATACGGGCGAGAAGGTCACGGATCCGTCGCCAGTCCTCCCAGGCCCGGACCTTCTGGGCTGGGCTCCGCAGCAGGTACGCGGGATGGTACGTGACCACCAGGGGGATCCCTGCCAACGCATGCACCCGGCCCCGGAGCTGGGAGAGCGGCAGGCCGGTCCGGAGGAGAGACTGCACCGAGGGGCGGCCCACGGCGACGACGAGCTTCGGGGTCAGGGTCTCGACCTGGCGGTTCAGGTAGGGGCGACAGGCCTGGACCTCTTCGGGCAGCGGATCCCGGTTTCGGGGTGGGCGGCATTTGACGATGTTGGTGATGTAGAGATCCCCTCGCGGGAAGCCGACGGCAGCGGTCATGCGGTCCAGGAGCATACCGGCGCGCCCGACGAACGGGATCCCCGTCAGATCTTCGTTCCGCCCGGGGCCCTCACCGATGAGCATGACCCCGGAGGCGCCGGTGCCGTCTCCGAACACCACCTTGGTGCGGCGGTCCGACAGGCCGCAACGGGTGCAGGAGGCGGCTCCGCTGACGAGATCCTGGAAGCTTCGCGGGAGCTCGGTCGCTGGATGGGGACTGCGGGCTGTGGGCTGTGGGCTGTGGGTAGATCTGGGAGCCGCGGTGGCCCGTTGTTGTACTTCCTTGGCGGGCGGGGCCTCGATTCTCGGTGGGGGAGGAAGACGGTCCTCGCCGAAGACCGTCTCGCCGCGCTCTGCGAGGGTCTTGACGAGGTCTGCCATATCGCGGGAGAGGTCCGCGAGATCCCGGCTGATCCGTTCCATGGCGCCAAGGATATCGACTCCGGGGTCTCGCATCAAGGCGCTTGAGGTATGGACGAGTGCGTATGCCTGCGTTAGAATCGGCGCGACGGTCGGAGACGGCCCGCTGGAGGACTGCCCCGAATGAGTGATTCCGGCACACGGGTGTTCTGCCCGAGTTGCTTCAAGAGCTACCCGCCCGACACTGCCAGGTGTCCGGAAGACGGGACCGAACTCGTGGGTTTGCCGCGTGAGAGCTCCCTCGAGGGAACCCTCATGGACGGGAAATACGAAATCGGGACCCTGCTGGGACGCGGCGGAATGGGGACCGTGTATCGGGCCACCCAGAAGATGATCGACCGGGAGGTGGCGCTCAAGATCCTGCGCCCGGACTTCACCTCGGACATGAACGCGGTGAAGCGGTTCTTCCGCGAGGCCAAGGCCGTTGCCCGGCTCCGGAGCCCTCACGCCGTGATCCTTTACGACTTCGGCCTCGCTCGTGAAGGGCACCTCTACTACACCATGGAGCTGGTCAGGGGCTGCTCACTCTCCCAGGAGCTTCGGGACATAGGGGCCTTCCCGGTACGACGGGCGATCCATATCATGCCTGCACGTGGCGCGGGCGCTGGAGGAGGCCCATGGTCTCGGGATCGTCCACCGGGACCTCAAGCCCTCGAACATCATGCTCGTGGGCGATGGAAACAACGAGGTTGCGAAGGTCCTCGATTTCGGGATCGCCAAGCTCGTCACCGGCGCGGACGCCAACACCCTCCTCACGGATGCCGGGATGGCCGTGGGTACGCCGAAGTACATGAGCCCCGAGCAGGCCATCGGGGGTCATGTGGACTACCGCAGCGACCTGTACTCCATGGGCGTGATCCTCTACGAGCTCCTCGCCGGGCTGCACCCGTTCCACGGCGGCACCCCGAGCGTCGAGATCCCCATCCCAGTGGAGCGGCTCTTGAACTGCCTCATGGCAAAGCGCCCCGGGGACCGCCCCCGCGGTATCGTCGAGGTCACCTCGGAGCTCGCCGCGCTCCAGGAGGGCTCCTACGACCCCCGCACAACGCGGATGCCACGGATGTCCACCTCCCCCGGCGGTCTGCGCCAGATAGTGGAGGGTGAACTCGACACCGACGACATCCGGTTGACTGAAGGGGAATCCACCGGTCTCGAAGATGTACGCGAGAAGTCGTCCTCCGAGAAGATAGACTTCGTCCCACCAGAGAAGGCGGAGGACGAACGGAGAAACACCAGCGAGGGGATGTCTGCTTCCGAGGGACCCGTCGCCGAGGAAACCGAGGATACCGAGGACTACACCGGCGACGGCGTGGAAGCGGGCGACGCTACGCCCCTCTACCAGAAGAAGATCTCCTCCAAGGGCAGCCGAAAGGGGAAAGGCAGCGAGGATTGGCGGGACGAAGAGCACATTCCGATGGATGGTCGGGACGAGTGGACCACCACGTCCAGGCATATCCCAAGAGTGGACGCTGACGAGACGGAGCCACCGGACATGGAGTGGGACGCTCCAGCCCCGGACTGGGAACGTCCACCGCCGGTATGAGGCGAGAACGAGGGGTTGGACCCGACGTCGCG
>CAZNWW010000256.1:0-4748 GCA_964576155.1 uncultured Myxococcales bacterium
CAACCCCTCGTCCAACATGAACAACGGTGTCGGCGCGGCGGATCTCCCTGCCCTCCTGGCCGCGGGGGTCCGCGTGGGCCTGGGCACCGACGGGATGCGGGGGGACATGCTGGCCGAGGCCAATTATGCGATGGTCCTCCAGCACCACCGCGCCGGGGACCCCTCCGCTGCCTTCGCCGAGCCCCTGGACGCGCTGCTGAAGACCAACGCAGACTTCGCATCGAGGATCTTTGGTCGCCGCCTCGGCGTCCTCGAACCCGGCGCAGCCGCGGATCTGATCCTCGTGGATCACCGCCCCTTCACCCCCCTGGACGACGCGAACCTCTACGGACACCTCTACTTCGGCGTTGCCCCCGCCCGGGTCACCGACACCATGGTGGCCGGCCGCTGGCTCATGCGGAAGAGCCGCCTCCTGTCCCTCGACATGGACGAGATCACTCGCCTCGCCGCAGAGCAAAGCCGCGGCGTCTGGCGACGGTTCAGCGACAACTAATACTGGGCGTCGATCTGCGAGAAGATCTTGATGAGCCCCTCACGGATGTGGGGCTTCCAGCGGTCCTCCTGGGAGACCTTCTCCACCCAGAGGCGGAGGTCACGATTGTCCACCGCGACGGACGCGAGGAGGTTCAGCATCTTGAAGCGGAGCTCCTCCTCGGTGACGAAGGGGATCGGCGCGCCGTGTGGGCGCTGGATCTCCACCCTGGGGCAGACCAGGTCCGCGGCGTCGGTCACGAAGACATCCGCGACCGCGCGGGTGACCCGTGAGTCCTGGAAAGCCTGGAGGGCCACCACCGCAGCGCAGCGGATGGCCGGGTCTTCGTCGCCGAGGCGTACGGCCAGCGCGTTCACCACCTCCTCGAGCACCTTGTCCGGGGTCGGGTCGAAGCTCTCGGGGTTGGAGTCATAGCCGTGCATCCTCAGGGCCCAGAGGACCCGGAGGTCCAGGGCTTTATTGCCGGAGCCCTCCCGGGCCACGGCGGCCAGCGCGGGGAGGTCCTCGTGACGGAGCAGGTTGGCCAGGCCCGTTGCCGCAATCAAGCGTGCGGCCGGGTCTTCGGCGGGATCGATGAACACCTGCCTCAGCGTGTCCCCGTCTCCGGGGGCCTGACACCAGGCCAGGACCTCGAGGATGGGCAGGCGCAGCGCCTCCCGGTCCATGCGCATCCGCAGGTAGGGGTTCACCTGACCTCGGAGCCAGGCCAGGACATCCGGCTCCCACCGCTTGCCCACGGGCTGAGCAGCCAGCATCCGCACGTTCTGGTTCATCCGATCGCCCAGCGCGGCGAGGACCCGGCAAGCCCCTGCGGCGCGCACGTCGTCCGCAGAGTCCACCATGGCCACGATGCGTGGCGCAATGAGCCCCAGCTCGTCGGGGCGACCCAGGGTCGCTGCCTGTCGGAAGAAGGCCTCCTGAGTCTCCGGATCTTCGTTCCGGGAACGAATGATCAGGGCCACTTCGCGTTGATCAAGGAGAGCCGAGAGGCGTCCCTCAGGGGCCAGCGCCCTCAGGGGCAGGGGCTTCACCACGATGACCTCGAACGCGTGCACCCGGCTCAGAGACCAGGCCAACGTGAAGACCGCACCGGCAGAGGCCAGGAAGACCAGGGAGACCAGCAGGGCCCGGGGTTGGAAGATGGTCGCGGTGACGCTCTTCGGGGAGTCGTCGTCACCCTTCCCGAGGTCCCGCACCCGCTCGGGGCGCGGCAAAAAGATGTCGGTCACGAGCCCGGTCAAGGCTAACGCAGCAACGAAGACCAGGGCCATCCAAACCAGGGGGATCAGGAGCTCCTCCGTCGCGGTCGAGGCCTCGAACCAGAGGGCGTCTCGCGCCCAGACGGAGAAGCCGGCCACCACGGCAAGGGCAGCGGCGAGGAGCCCCGCAAGGCCAGGTCGGCGGCCCCACCAGGGAGTGGGTCGGAGCTCGGGGAGCTTCATCGACGGTGAAACGGGGCGGCGTTCGCGGCGCTCAGCCTTGGCGCGGGATTTACGGCCCATGGCCCCGCCCGGGTCAGGGAGAGCGACGGCAGAGAGTTGCCGCCTGCTCGATCCAACCCTCGAGGACAGAGGGTTCCGGAAGAATCTCCGAGATCTTGTGCACGTCGTTGGCCTTCTTCATCTTCCCGGCCAGGGCCGTGGCATTCTCCCCTGCGAGAGCCCGAGTGTCATAGACTCCGGCCAGCCGCAGAACCCCCGCCATCTTGGGGCCGATACCCCTAACCTGCAGGAGGTCACAGATCTCCTGGATCTCTCGAAGGCGTTTCTTCTTGATCCCGGAGAGGTCCGCAAGCGCGGCCCGCTCCTTCGCGGTGTCCGTCGCCTCGAGGAGCCCGGCAGTATCCTCGATACCCTGTGACCGCAGCGCTGTCTTCTCTACGTCAGAGATGAACGTAGCGGCATCGAGGGGATAATGACTGGCCAATGCGGCACCCGCAGCACCGAACAGGAGTACGAAGGCAACGATCCCTACTCTCGCGGCCCTAGTCCTCATCGTAGCCGGCTTCGGTGGGGAGGAAGATGGAGAAGCCCACCATCACCGCCACGTTGTGCTCCCAGCTCTTCTTGGGGACGTCATAGTCGGTGTTCCCGTGGGTGTACATCTTCGTGAAGTAGTCCTTCACGTCCACGGTGATCGCGAACATCCTGTTGATGAACAGGCGAGCGCCGGCTCCCCACATGGGCGCGATCGCAAACTCCGACTCCTTGATCTTGATCCGGTTCTTCACGTCCTCGTTCCACAGCACCTGCAGGAAGCCCGCGCCGAGGAGGAGGTGGAAGTCGTAGGCCAGGACCCCAGAGTTCACCACCATGGACTTGCCGTAGATCGGTGAGACCTCCATGTGGAGATCGCCCACGAACCCGAGGTAGGTGGCCGGGATGGAGAAGCTGTTCCCGGGGCTGGTTCGCTCCGCCTCGATCTCCTTGGCGAGCTTGGTCTTGATCGGCAGGGCATAGCCTGCGTTCAGGCCGAAGGCGAGCCAGTTGGTGATGTGGTAGTTGTATCCCAGGGAGAACACGAGGTTCTTGAAGTATGGGTCCTTCACCGTTGGCCCGATGATCACGGAGATCTCGGAGCGCTGGGTGCGCCACCGGATCCCGCGCTTCACCTCGGGGGCCTTGTTCATGTCGAAGGACTCGGCCTGCGCTGAAGACGACCCGGCGACCGCGAAGAACAGGCAGGCGACGATCAACACCGCTGTTGAAGAGAGGCGCTTCATTTCACGAACCTCTCTTCCACGTTATAGGGTAGGAAGATGGAGAACCCGAGCATCACCGTGACGTTGTGTACGAGCCCCTCTGTCTTGAGGAAGGTCTCCCAGTACGGTGAGTCAGCCAACTCCAGATTCACGGAAAGGCCCTGGGTGAAGAACCACCGCGTACCGATGCCGAAGGTGCCCGTCGGAGCGGCCGCCGTGAGCCGAGTCCCGGTCACCCCGCCGCCCAGGAAGATGTGGGTGTCGAAATACCCGATCCCGACGCCGAAGACCGACGCCTTGCCCACGATAGGCACCCAGCCGAACCGCAGGGTGGCCTGGTACCACATCTCCGATCGATCGGAGACCAGCTTGAAGTCGTCCTCGATCTCGTCCTGAAGACCTGTGTCGTAAGCGAAGAAGTGGGTGTAGCCCGCACCGACGTAGAAGGCCTCATTGATGTGATAGTCGACTTGCCCCCGTACTCCGGCGTGGCCGTAGATCCCGCTGGACGCTGACCAAACGCCGCCGGCGCTCAACTCGACGCGGTGGCCTTCGAGGAAGGGACGGCGCTGATGGATCGTGATGTTTCGGTGGTACTCCTCTTCGGAGAGCACCTGCGCGGCTCCAGGGGACGCCGCGGTCACGACCACCAGGACACAGAGAATTCCAAGTAGTCTCGATACCATAGACAGTTACCTCTACGCGTCCTGATGGTAGGGAGAATCATGACGCGCGCGCGGGGGAGGGTCAAGCACTTTCCCGGCGGGAACCTCAGCCCCGTAACTCCTCACCGAAGAGCAACGACGTGAACTCATTCGGGTCGAACTGGCGGAGGTCCTCGGGGCGCTCGCCGATTCCCACCCAGGTTACCGGGATCTCGAAGGTGTCGCAGATGCCGATGATCACACCACCCTTGGCCGTCCCGTCGAGCTTGGTGAGGGCGATGCCGCTCACCCCGACCTCCCTGCCGAAGGTGTCCGCCTGCTGCAGTGCGTTCTGGCCGTTGGTCGCGTCCAGGACCAGCAGGGTCTGGTGGGGAGCGCCATCGAGGGCCTTGCCCGCAACCCGGTGTATCTTCTTCAGCTCCTCCACCAGGTTGACCTTGGTGTGGAGGCGCCCGGCGGTGTCCACCAGGATCAAGTCGTCGCCGGCCTCCACGCCGGCCTTGATCCCGTCGAAGACCACGGACGCGGGGTCCGCGCCTTCCTCCCCGCGGTGAAGCGACGCGCCCACCCGATCGGCCCAGATCTGGAGCTGCTCCACCGCTGCGGCCCGGAAGGTGTCCCCGGCCACGAAGCGGACCTTGCGCCCCTGACCCAGGCGGAGCCCGAGCTTGCCGATGGTCGTGGTCTTGCCCACGCCGTTCACGCCAACCACGAGGATCACCTCGGGGGTGCCCGGGGCCGGCTTCCGGATTTCCGGAGAGGGACCGGTGAGGATCCCGGTGATCTCCTCCTTGAGGAAGGACCAGACCAGCTCCTGCTTCCGCAGATCGTCCCGCCCGAGGGCTTCACGCATTGAGTTCACGAGTTGGTTGGCCGTGCGCACGCCGAT
>CAZNWW010000256.1:4758-6225 GCA_964576155.1 uncultured Myxococcales bacterium
CCTGGAGGCGCTGTCCGGCACGCCGGAGTTTTTTACTCATCTAGTTCACGAGGTTGTTGGCGGTGCGGAGGCGGACGGCGGTGGAGAGGAGGACCTCCTCCACTTCGGCCTCCAGGTCCGCGTCGAGCTCCTTGCGGAACACCCCTGCGAGGCGGGCGACGAAGCCCTCCTTCCGGGTCCGCTCCATGCCCTCCCGAAGCGTTTTGCCCTCAGGAACCAGGAACGGCTTCTCTTCAACTGTGGGAGGGGCGTCCCGCCCCGATTCTTCTCCCGCGCCCTTCTTCCGCGACCAAAACACAAACCCGGCGCCTGCGACAACCACCCCGAGGATGATCAGCCACATCACCCAGTCCGCACCGCCGGCAGCCTCTTTAGCCGGGATCCAAAACTGGACCAAGGACCCGAGCATCGCCTCCCTCCCGCGGGACCTGCCCCGCTTTCGGACGGCAAGGTAGTAGGAATACCCCCCCATGTCCAGGGTTCCCTTGACAGATCCCAGGATCATGGTTGAATCGTCGCGCGCGACCTCGGGAGGACAGCAATGATAACCGGGATAACAGACAGCCTGCTACGGTGGGGACGGACAAGAAGCGCGGCTCGCGCAGACGGGGCGGCCCGCGCAAACGGTGCGGCTCGCGCACACACCCTCGCTGTGTGCTCCCGAAAGGGCGGTGTCGGAAAGACCACCAGCGCGGTCCACGTGGCCTGGGCCGCGGCGACCTGGCACGGCCTGCAGGTTCTCCTGGTGGACCTGGACAGCCAGGGACACGTCGAGACCTCCCTGAGCGCGGCGCTCGATCCAGGCGCGGTGCCCTCCGAGCCTCTCTCCTCGGTGCTCATGGGCAAGAAGCGGGACCTCATGTCCGCGGCAACGCCCACCCGCACCGAAGGACTCTGGGTGGTGACCGCGGACCGCGGAATGAGCGACACGGAGATGCTGTTGGCGTCGCGCATCGGCCGGGAGTTCGTCCTCCGGGGGATCCTCGGCCGGGCTCGGGAGATCTTCGACCTCGTGATCATCGACTGTCCCCCCAACCTCGGCCTCATGACCCTCAACGCGCTGGTGGCCTCGGACAGCGCGCTGGTACCCACGGACCTGAGCCCGCTATCCCTCCAGGGGATCGCAGATCTCGCGGACACCGTGGGCTCGGTGCACGACCAGATCGGGCACTATCTGCGCCTGGCGGGGATCCTCGTGACCCGCCGAGACGGTCGGACCCGGCGCCTCAACGATGAGATCGGCGGGAAGCTCACGGACCGCTATGGCAACCTCCTCTTCGACACCGTGATCCCCATGAACTCCGCCGTGGGCCAGGCCTGCGCCCGGGGAATTACCGTTTATGAGCACGCTCCCCGCTCCCGTGGAGCGCAAGAGTACAAGAAGCTCACCGGCGAACTGCTGACACGACTGGACCTCGGGCAGGAACGATGACACGAAACGTGCTCCCGAACCTACCTCCGACAGGA
>CAZNWW010000257.1:0-6210 GCA_964576155.1 uncultured Myxococcales bacterium
CGGCCGGGCTGTGTGCATTCGATACTTGAGGGCCTCAGATACCGCCCAGGTCTCGAAGAGCGGGCCGCGAAGGGGGTGGGCCGGGAGCTGTCCCGGTTCCTGGACGCCGATGAGGAAGGCTGCGAGGCCGGGATCCAGGAAATAGAGTTTGGGCGTCTTGACCAGGCGCTTGCGGAAGTTTCGATGGTGAGGCGACAGGAGGAAGATGATTGACGACGCCTCGAGGATCGAGATCCACGAAGCGACGGTGCGGGGAGATATCCCGCAGTCATTCGCCAGGGATGCTTGATTGAGGAGCTGTCCCGTTCGCCCGGCGCAGAGCTTCATGAACCGCTGGAACAGGCGGAGATCGCGAACCGCGCTCATCTGCCGCAGATCCCTCTCCAGATAGGACTGCACGTAGCTCCCCAGCCAGAGCGACGGACGGATGTCCCGATCATACAGGGCCGGGTACAGGCCGC
The DNA here is from genome assembly GCA_964576155.1 of uncultured Myxococcales bacterium. Classification (GTDB taxonomy): domain Bacteria; phylum Myxococcota_A; class UBA9042; order CAIXZC01; family CAIXZC01; genus CAZNWW01. Next base: position 462 of record CAZNWW010000257.1, read on the forward strand.
GCCAAAGCAGCTCGTCGACGCTCGCAGGAGCCCGCTCCACTGCACGGATCTCGTCCAGTGAAAACGGGAGCAGCGTCAGCCACCCCACCCTGCCGGCAAGAGACTGGGTGATCTGCGCCCCAAGGCCGAATTGCTGGGATCCGGTGAGGATGAAGTCCCCCATCCTCCGTCGCTGGTCAACCATCACCTGGAGATGGGAGAACAGCGCCGGACATCGTTGCACCTCATCGAGGATCGCTCCTTCCGGGAACCGTTCCAGGAAACCCACCGGGTCCTCCTCGGCCCAGGCCAGTTCCAGCGGCTGCTCGAGGGAAATGTAGGCCTTGTCCGGGAAAACCATCTGGGTCAGGGTGGTCTTTCCCGACTGCCGTGGCCCGATGACCGCTACCACCGGGAACCCCCGAGCCATCTCCTTGAGCACCCCCTCCGCCTGCCTTGGAATCAGCATCAATCAACTCCCGGCCTGTACAAATCGGCATTTCACATCCTGATTTGTACCATTCTGGCCGTTCGAGCGCAACCAATGGCGGAGAATGGACTTTGAATTGAGGGCGTGGGATTCCTGGTCGCGGGCATGGGCCGAAGGGTGACGCCGCCACGGCCCGTCCGACGCAAGGAACCCTGAGGTCCGGGCCCCTAAATTCGCATGGTCTTGTTGTACTCGCCGCCGACGACGCCCTTGCGGCAGGGCTTGGTGACCATGAACTCGGCGGAGTGGCGGGCCTGGACTTCCAGGGCCTGGGAGAGGGGGACGCCGCAGGCGCCCTGGATGGTGCCCAGGATTGCGCGGCGGGCGGCCTCGGTTGCCGGGCCGCCGGCGGGGAGATTGGCCCCTGTCGGCAGATTCGTGAGGGCCTCCTCCAAGACAGGACGCTTTGGAATACCCGCGGCGCCGGTGGCCAGGCTCCAGGCGGTCTTCAGGGCCTCGGACTGGGGCGCTACCGCGTCCAGCAACCACCCCACGGTGTCGCCTGCGTTCACGGCGCGACCGCCGAGGAGTAGCTCCGTGAGCTGGCCCCAGTTGTCACGGGGCGCCTTGCGGAAGGTCCAGTGACAGCCCTCCATGCCGGGGACCACAGGGAGGGTGACCTCGGGCATCCCAACCTTCACGTCGTCCGCGGCCACCAGGTAGTGGCAGTGCACCAGCAACTCGAGCATGCCGCCCAGGGCGCGCTTGCCGGCGATGTAGCCCACGGAGACATCGAAGCCCGTGTGGAGCCTGCGGGCGGTGGCGGACCAGGTGCTGGCCACCCGGTAGCCCTCGTCGACGTTCTCCAGGGCCGGGAAGAACTCGGAAGTATCCGCGCCGACCATCTGGGTGGAGAAGTGGAAGTCGCCGGTGAGGATCACCCGGCCGATGCCCTCGGCCTTGAGCCAGTCGATGGCCCGGTTCAGCTCCGCGTCCACGTCGCTGTTGTAGCTCTCCCTGCCGATGGTGATGACGCCGACCTCGCCGTCGTGCTCGGCGTTGACGTAGAGCTGCTGCCACTCCGGGGTCCCGATCTGCTCGAAGACCACGGGATGCCAGCCTGCGGCTGCGGCCTCGGGGTGGCGACGGTGGTAGGCCTCGACCCGGCGGATCGCGCCGTCGGCACCGATGCCTCGGATTCGGGCGAGGATGCCCTTGCGGAACTGGGCGCAGATCTCGCCGATCGCGTTGATGTGAGTGAAATGGCCCCGCTGCTCGTGGACCTGGAGACTCGCCATCTGGAGCAGGGGCCCCTCGACCCAGTCGAGAAAGATCTCGCGCTCTTCTGCGGGAAGGCTCCAGTCGACCATGGGCCGGAAGTGGTTCATGGGGTACCAGTTCTGGCCGCTGTCCTTCCGCTCCGTCAGGTCCGCCGTGGGCTTGAACAGATCGCCGTAGGTCTCCCCCAGGTGGTGTAGGCACGACCAGGTGAGGAAGTTGGCGCCCTTAGCGCCGATCGCATCGTGCGCGCGGAAGGGGTTCGGCCCGAGCTCCTTGCGGATGAACTTGTCGATCTTCCAGAAGGGCATGTTGGAGGCCTGGTGGTACATGAGCCCCGCGTGGGTGATACCGCAGAACAGCACGTCCAGGACGAAGGACCATTGATCGCCCACGGGCACCGGAATCAGACCCAGGGCCCAGAGGAGCTTCGTGATCGCCGAAGGCTCGCTCTCCACGGTCTCCCAGATCTTGTTGATCTCGTGCGGGAACGCGGGGTGCGCGACGCCCACGCCCAGCTCCGACGCAGGGAAGCCCGACGTGACCGAACGAATCTCGATACCGGGATAAGCCGCCCGGAAGATCTCGTAGTGGGCCTTCTTGACCTCGAGGATCTCGGGGATCGCCTCCAGGAGGAAGCGCGGCTTGAACGTCGCCAGCTCCGCGGGGAGGTTCTTTCCGTCGTAGTTGAGCCGGATGATGTTCCCCATGATCCGGGACGCACGCTCTTTACCGAACGCACGGACCAGACCCGGGTACTGCAGGCCGATCCCATCGGGCGCGTCGGGGAAGTCCAGTCCGACTGATTTCACTCCGAAGGGCTCCAGTCGGGAACCGAGCTGCATCATCTTGCCCGCGCCAACGATGCCGTTGGCACCGGAGATCACCAGGGACCCGCGGTCCGACGCCGGCCCGAAGACCTCGTCCACCAGCTGGCCCGCGTCCACCGGGAGCTTGCCCCCGCGGAAGATCTCCAGGACGGTCCCCAGGCCCATGGTCTCGAGGGTGGTTTGTCGCATGCACTTCATGATGCACCTCCTTCGGTGACCTGGAACAACGCAGCAATCCCAACGTCACCCGCGGCGCAGCCGAAGACCATCACGTAGCCGCCGCCGAGATCCACGGCCTCCTCGAAGCCCTCGATGATGGACCGGGTGAGGGTCGGCCCCTGGGGATGTCCCCAGACCAGGGAGGAGCCGTTGTTGTTGATCTTCCTGAAGTCGTAATCCATGACCTTGCAGAAGATCGCCTCGTTGACCGCGAAGGGGTTGTGGTTCTTGAGCACCGCTATGTCGTTCAGGGAGATGCCGGTCCGTTCCAGGAGCTTCTGCACGGCCAGGGTCGGGGCCTCGGCCATCATCGCGGCGCTGGTCCGAATCTCGGCCTTCGCGACGAAGCGTATGTCGATCTCGGGCCGGGGGCTCAGCTCTTTGGCCTTCCCCTCGCTGGTGACCAGGAGGCACGCCATCCCATCGGACGCGTGGGTCTGTCCGCCGCCGGTCACGCAGGTGTCGAGTTCACGCATCGCGCGGAGGCCCTCCATGGTGACCATCTTCACGCCCGTGTCGTCGTCGACACGGCCCATGGGGCGCCCCGCGACGTTCAAGATGTCCAGGGGGACGAGGACCCGATCCAAAAACCCCGATGCCTTGGCCTCGAAGTACTGCGCGTACCGGCAGAACGAGATCTCGTCCACCTCGCGGCGGTCGAGCTTGTATTTCCGGGCCGCGTTGCCCGCGGTGGTGATCATGGCCTGGCCCGTGGCCGGGTCGAAGCCGAAGTTGTCCCAGACGTCCGCAATGACCTCTGTTCGGCGATGGGCCCGGCGCTCGGGGAAGACCCCCACCGGGGAATCACTGGTCCTGTCGAAGGTGAGCACGCCCACGGTGTCGTACCCGCCGGCCTGGACCTCGGCGCCGCCGAGGATCACGGCCTGGAGGCCCGTCGCACAGGCCTGCTCCACGTGGTAGCCGGGGACCCGCCGACCCATGCAGCTCGACACCATGGGCGCGGTCCAGAACTTGTAGTGCCACGGGATCGTGGAGCCGATCACCATGTACTCCAGCTCGCTCGTGGGGACCTTCCGAAGTCCCAGGATGCGGTTCATGGCCTCACCGGCGAACTGGCCGATGTTGACCTCCGCGAGGGGTGACGTCTGCCAAGAGGGGAAATAGCTGCTTCCCCAGGTCCCGTAAGGGATCCTGGCGTCGGGGAACAAGGCGTTGACTCGACTCATGGAAACCTCCTAATGACAACCAACCGGGGGTATCATAGGCCAGCCCAGAACAGGGAAGTCAAGCCTCATGATACCTCCTGACGGGAAAGGCCGCTGAGCATCAAATCCACCACCTCACCGGCGAATCGTTCTAAAGAATCTCTCGACTTGAAACGGTAGTAAGGCGGGGTCATGAACTCGAAGAGATTGGCGAGCAATTGGCCCGTCGCCTCTGGATTCTCTGTTACGAAGGTGCCCGCAGAACAACCCTCTCGAACGATCTGACCGAGGAGCTCGCCGTGGCGGCGAACGTATCGGTCCAGTCTCTCCACGATCTCGGGAAGGATGGAGGCGATCACGTCCTCACCATGGGGGTAGCGGTTCACGATGTCGAACAAGGTCATGATCCGATAGATGACGCAGGCCCTGAGCCGCGCTTCGGGGGGCTTGTCTTCGGAGGTGATCCGTTCGAGCTCCGAGGTGATCCGCTCATTGGTGAGGTCAGTGAGGGCGAGCATGATGTCTTTCTTCGACCGGAAGTAGATGTAGACGGTGCCCTTGCCGACCTTGGCCTTCCTGGCGATGTCGTCGATGGTCGTCTTGCTGTATCCGTAGTGCCTGATCAGGGCCCAGGAAGCGTGGAGTATGGCCTCCCGCTTGTTGTTCTTCTTCCCGGCCTCTTTGGCGTTGGCTTTCATTCAGGAGCGGGGAAACGCCAGGGACTCGGTCAGGACGAAGGCCGCCTGGAGATACGATGTCGGGCAGAGCGGGAAACACTCCTTGCAGTCATGACACTCCGCTGCTGCGATCTCGGGAATGAAACATATCTCCTTCCTCGTTCCCCTGTCGACGAACCCGACGGCGTTCTTCTTCTTGATCTCGGCGCAGTAACGAACACAGAGACCGCAGTGAACGCAGAACGAGGCCTCCTTTTCGAAGCGGTCCCGATCTGCACCGTACTCCTCGGCCAGCTCCTGCAGTCGGGGGGAATCCGGTGCGTGGGCCAGGAGCAGTTCGAGGATCATCTTGCGGAGCCTGTCGATCTTCTCGGACCGGGTGCGGACGATCAGGCCCTCCTCCGCCAGGTAGACGCAGGAGACCACCAGCTTCGTCCAGCCGCCGCTCTCCACCTCGACGATGCAGAGCCGGCAGCCCCCGAAGGGCTCCAGCTTGCCGTGGTGGCAGAGGGTGGGGATGTCGCAGCCCGCCCGCCGAGCCGCGTCGAGGACCGTCATCCCCTCCTTCGTTCTGACTTCGTTCCCGTCGATCTCCATGCGGATTTCACTCATATCGCTTTGCTCTCTTCAAGCTCACCCGAGAGCTTCCTGACTGCGTCGAAGCGCGCAGGGCAGACGTCGAAGCAGACCCCGCACTTGATGCACTTGTCCTGGTCGACGACGTGGATCTTCTTCTTGCCGCCTTCGATGGCGTCCGATGGACATTTCTTATGGCAGATCGTGCATGCCCCGCATTTCTCGGGGTCGATCCAGTACTTGATGAGCTCCTTGCAGGATCTGGCGGGGCAACGCTTCTCCTTGATGTGCGCCTCGTACTCGTCCCGGAAGTATCGCAGGGTGCTCAGGAGAGGGTTCGGGGCGCTCTTGCCCAGGGCGCAGAGGGATGCCTCCATGGCGACCTCGGAGAGGTCCTCGAGGAGCTCGATGTCGCCCTCCTTCCCCTTCCCCTCGGTGATGTTCGTGAGGATCTTGTGCATCTGTCGCTGGCCTTCCCGGCAGGGCACGCACTTTCCGCAAGACTCGTCGGTCAGGAAGTCAATGAAATACCTGGCGACGTCGACCATGCAGGTGTCTTCGTCCATGACGATCATGCCGCCGGAGCCCATCATC
>CAZNWW010000258.1:0-4775 GCA_964576155.1 uncultured Myxococcales bacterium
GGGGTCTGGCTCAAGGGTGCCCGTGCAGGAAGGACACCGTATACATGAAAATCGGACAGAAAGCAATCAAAGTCGTTCTATAATATCAGCCGCAGCAGGATCCGGATGCGTCGTCGCCGCCGCAGGTGGGCCCGGTGCCGCGCGCCGCGCCCTGTAGGATGCCGGCGGCGCAGCCCACCCCGGCGCGCACGGTGAGCGCCTCCTCCGGGCAGTTGAGCGCGCAGGCGCCGCATTCCATGCACGCGTCCCGATCCGTGATTCGGACCTCCCGCTCCTCCGCGGAAAACACCGCGTGGGGACAGACTGCGATGCACTTTCGGCACCCGTTGCAGCGATCCGTGTCCATCTCCAGGGTGGTCACGTTCTTCAAGTATCTAAGTCCGAACATCATCTCCTCCAGTCAGCTCCTGCGGGAGCTCGTCAACCCGTGAATCGTGCCGCCACCCACAGCCCGAGGCCCACCACGGCGCCTGCGATCTGCACGGGCACAGCGAAACGCATCTCCTTGTAGACCCCGGAGAGAGACGTGAACGTCGAGGCCCCGGTGAAGTTCATGGCGACGAAGCTCGTGAGCGCAGGGAGCAGCAGGAACCACGAGATCGCGCCGGGAAGCGTGGCGGTGAGCCCGGGAGCATCCCGGGTGACCCACCAGGCTACGGTCGCTACCGCGAGTCCGATCCAGGCCCCCTTCAAGGCAAAGGCCCGGCCGGGCAGCCACGGCAACAGGGCCGGCGTCAGGATCGAGGATGCGAGGAAGGCCGCGAGGACGAACCCCCCGGTGGCGATCCCGACGTGCAGGATCCGATCGATGGCGTAGAGCCCCGGTCCCAGGCCCGAGAGGAGGACGAGCGCCGCAGCGATCAGGACAGCGTATTTCGCGCCCATCACCAGCTCCACCGGCGCCAGGACGAGACGCTCCCACAAGGGGAAACGGACCCGCCGCATCTCTGGCGTGGCCTTCTCTCCTCCTGCGAAGAACGCTGGGAGATCCTCAGCCCTGACCGGCCCGAACTTTACCCGGAACCCGCTGGCCTCCCGGACCCCATCAGCAGACACCCCCACGGCCCCGAGTTGGGGAACCAGGAGGGCACGATGGGAGACAACCTCGGCGAGGCGCGCCTCGTCGAGCCGGTGGACCAGCTCGGCGGTGCCGAAGCTTCCCTTGCCCGCTGCGCACCAGACGTTGATGCCCTTGGTGTCCAGGACCAGGATCCAGGCATCGACACCCGCCAATGCAGACCGGACCCGGTCGAAGCTCATCTTGTAGTTGGCCGTGACCAGCACCGGTGACTCAGCCGTGGCCGCCCCGACCGCGTAGAGCCCGGGAGTGACCGTGTAGTGCATCCGGCCCAGGCCCCAGCGGGCCTTCCAGGAGCCCAGTCGGTCTTCACCAGACAGGCTCGTGGCGACGACGGGGACTGGTCCCGCCGGTGTTTCCAGCGAGCCGGTGACGTATGAGTTCATGTTCCTCTCGGCCATTTCCCACCTCCTATATCACCGAGAACATCATCCAGAAACCAACCGCGATCAGCACCACCCCGGCGGCCATGCGAACCGGGCCCTCGACGCGACGTGCGAAGCTGATCGCTCCGCCGAGGCGAATACCCCCCATCACCGCAGCGAAGGGCAGGGCGTACCCCAGCCCGAACAACCCGAGAACCAGAGCACCCCAGGCCCCCACGCGCAGGACCGCAGCCATGCCAACGGCGACAGGCAGGACCGGACCACAGCACATGCCGCACGCGACGCTGGTGCCCCCTACCACGACCCCGAACACAAGTGCGCCCCAGAACCCCCGGGGAATTTTACCGGTGCTCACCTGCGGGGTAGGAATCCGGAACGGCATGAGACCCAGGGCCGAGAGGCCGAACAGGATTGCGACGAACCCGGCGACGAGGGATCCCCAGAACTGGAATCCCTGCCCGATCACCTGGCCGAAGTATCCGATCCCCGCACCCAGGACCGCCATGAAGAGCGTCGCACCCACCAGGAATCCCAGGGGGAGCAGGAGCGAGTCCCGTCGATGGGTCTCCTCCCGGCTGGCTGCGTAGCCAGCGAGTGCGACCCAGATGGCGTAGTTGCAGCAGGATCCAAGAGAAGCCAGGAGGCCGAGCCCGACCGCGGCCGGCAGCATCGCCAGGGCGAACTCAGGGGACTCGAAGACCTGCCTAATCCACGCTTCCATCGCCCCCTCCTCCGCACTCGCATTCACAACCACAGCCTTCTTTTTCGTCGTCGACTGGTGCGGGCGGCGCTGGAGCCGGGGTGGGGTCGCCGCCGGTCTCAGCTTCACCCTCCACCACGGGGGATTCTACCTGGCCGTCGGGTCGATTTGTGATCGCCACTCCAGCCATCGCCACGGCGGCCAGGATCACGATGATGAAGATGACCTTCCGTATGGTTCGGCCCGGGCCCCCAGTATCCGCCGGTCCGCAGCAGCTCGCCGTCACCGCGCACCCGCAGTCCGCATCATTGGCGAGTGTTCCTCCGATGTCGTTCCTGCCTCCGGTGGGATCTTCGTTTCCTCTGTCACTGTGTGTCATGTTCCTTCCTCCAGGTTCCGGCTCATTGTGTTTTCAGTTTGAAACATCGACAACCATCGAAACGTCAGGTGAAAAAAAATGCTCCTTCCTCAGTCTTTGCAAGCCTCGGCGAAGAACCCGGAGAGTTCCTTCAGGACATCCTTGTCGACCCAGCAGGAGACGGTCTTTCCGGTCCGCTCCATGCGGATGAGCCCCGCCTGGCGGAGCTCCTTCAGGTGGTGGGAGACCGTGGACGCTGCGATCTGGAGATCCCGGCTCAGGTCCCCTACGCACGCACGCACTCCATCCAGGGTTCCGCACGTGGTCCCGGGCTTGCAGCAGGGGACCAGGCGCAGGAAGATCTGCAGGCGGTTCGGGTTCGACAGGGCCCGGAAGGCATCTGAGAATCGGTCAACGTTGTCGTTTTTATGATTCGACATGTGTCGAATATAGGCAAGCATTCGCCGCCTGTCAAGTCGAATTCGGCAGCCTGAAGTCCGGCCCCTCGATTTCTCATGGGGCGTAGGTGCCCACGTGGCCGGGAGCGGGGTTGAAGGTCCCTGCAGGGGTGGAGCCGTCACCGGTGTCGATCCGAATACGGCCGTCACCACCCTTGCCATCGTTTGCGTCCCCGCCGTTCGAGAAGCAGTTGACGCCGCCGATGGCCGAGATTGTCCCGTCGTTCGTGACGGTCGGGGCCGAGAGCCAGATGGCGCCGCCTGCGCCGCCTGCCCCCACTGCACCGATGTCCTGGCAATGACCGCCGACCCCGCCGTCCGAGCGCACGACGCCGCCCCCGGTGATCTCGATAGTGCCCGTGGCGAACACCCCCAGGACACCACCGCCCGCTCCGCCGCCCGCGCCGCCGTAGCCGGTGCTGGCACCGCCCAGGCCGGCGCTGCCGCCGCCACCGCCGGAGCCGCCGACGAGGTTGGAGAGAGTCGCTGCCCCGTTGGAGGATCCACCCTGCCCGGCGCTGCCGGTGCTGTCGCTCTTGTAGAAGCCCGGCTGGCCGGAGGTACCATACCCGCCTCCGCCCGCGTTGCCGCCGTTCCAGAAGTTGCCCCAGGGCGTCGACTTGTACACGGAGCTCCCGGTCTTGCCGCCGCCGCCGTTGCCGCTGCCGTTCTGACCACCGCCGCTCGGGCTGTGGCCCCCGTTTCCGCCCTTGTATCCGCCGCATCCCCCAGCCCCGCCGGCGCCCCCGGGGGCGCCGGCGGGTTGCCGTTGGAGGCGTTTTGGGACCAGGAGAAATTTCCGTCCTCGCCGGAGAGGTCCAGGGTGCCCTCGATGAGCACCCCCCCGGACACGTTGAAGATCACGGGCTGGGAGCAGCCCGGCGCGCAGGTCACGGTGACCCCGGCGGGGATGTGGACATAGGGCACGTCCTGGGTGCCGCAGATGGTCTGGTTGGTCTCGGGGCAGAAGCCGCCGGGAGGGCAGCCCCCCGCGCAAGCGTCGCCGACGCCGTCGCCATCGCCATCCTCCTGGCCGGGATTCTCCACGGCCGGGCAGTTGTCGCAGGGATCCAGAACCCCGTCCTGGTCGGTGTCGGGCATTGCCGGATCCGGGAAGCTCACGCAGACCCCTCCCTGGCACTCGTCGACGGCGCAGGGGGCCCCGTCGACGCAGTCGCCTATCGCCGGGTCGATGGGGTTGCAGTCGTAGGGGTCTTCGACCAGGTCCCCGTCAGAGTCGTCGTCGCAGGTGTTGAGGCGTCCGTCGCCGTCGATGTCCGAGGTGCCGGCTCCCCCGGTCTTCCCGGTGATGACGCTCACCAGGAAGTTGATGTCCACGCTGTTGAATGCGTCGTCGCAGTTGAGGTCCAGCTGCTGCTTCTGGACCAGGCCTTTGCAGGGCGGGGTCTCCGCGTCAGGATCGGAGCAGTCGATCTCAGTGGTGGGCCCGAAGCTGACCTCCTCCGAGAGGCAGCCAGGCATGCAGATATTGATCTGCGAGAAGGTCATCCGGCAGGTGGAGGTGGGGCCGAGGGACTCCGCGCATTGCGCGTCGGTCTGGCATTGCTGCTGCGGAGGATCCTCCGCCAGTTCGAGCTGCTCGAACACCAGGACACCGCACTGCAGGTCGATTGCGTTGACCTGGCCGTCCCCGGTGAAGTCCCCGTTCGGGGCGGTGTATGGGACGCCCCCCAACAACACGGTCTGTCCCAGAACCAGCAGCGCTGCGTACCTTGCGAACAGAGTGAATCGACCTCGGCGCACCCGCATCCATCTGTTTTGCATAGCGGAAAAC
>CAZNWW010000258.1:4785-6198 GCA_964576155.1 uncultured Myxococcales bacterium
GCAAGCGGGTTGACCTTTTCAAGCTGGGCACTACAACATAAGGGCAGACGTCCCAAGGAGCACCGAGGCGCAGAGATGGAGAATCACCGCTTCGTTCCCGTCACACTCAAGCTGCCGGCGGAGAGCTGCGCGCTGGTGGTGGGAGGGGGAGTGGTCGCTGCATCGAAGGTGGATTGGCTCCTCCGTTGCGGGATGACCATCGAGATCGTCGCCGAGGCCCTGTGCGATCGCCTCCAGGCGCACGTCGAGGCGGATCGGGTGACCTGGCGTGCGGGGCGCTTTACCGGGGAAGACGTCGGCGGGTACATGTTGATGTTGGCCGCGACGGACGATCCTGCGGTGAATCGGGCGGTGTACCAGTCGGCGACGGACGCCGGGATCCTGGTGAACGTCGCCGACGACCCGGCGCTCTCCACGTTCTACGTCCCTGCGATGGTCAACCGCGGCCCCCTCCAGGTGACCGTCGGCACCGGCGGGCGCTCTCCGTCTCTGGCGGTGCGTCTTCGCCAGGAGCTGGATGATCGCCTTCCGGACTGGTACGGCGACTACACTGGATGGCTCGAACGCGCGCGGCGTCGCGTGCGTAAGGAGATCGATGGTCCTGTGCATCGGCGACGGCTCCTCCAACACCTTGCAGGCGACGAGGTAGCGGATCGCCTGGCCCGCACGCCTTCGAAGGAGCGGGAGGCAGCCTTCGACGCGTACCTCGACGCGCTCCTCGACGGCGCGGCGGAGGGCCCGCCCCCCGGCCGGGTCTGGCTCGTGGGCGCGGGGCCCGGAGATCCCGGCCTGATCACGGCCCGGGGCCTCGAACGCCTGAAGCAGGCCGACGCTGTCCTCCACGACGGCCTCGTCAACCGTGCCCTCCTGGCCTTCGCTCGGCGGGACGCGGAGATCTTCGACACGTCCAAGCGCGCAGGCTGTCGGCGGTTCGACCAGGAGGCCATCAACGCGCTCATGGTCTCCCTGGCCCGAGAGGGAAAGACCGTCTGCCGTCTCAAGGGCGGCGATCCCTGTGTCTTCGGCAGGGGCGGTGAGGAGGCCGCCTGGCTGGCGGCGCACGACATCCCCTTCGAGTTCGTCCCCGGCGTTACATCTGCTGTGGCTGCCCCCGCCGCTGCCGGCATCCCCGTGACCCACCGTGACCATGCTTCCTACTTCCAGGTGGTCACCGGACACGAGGACCCGTCAAAGACCGAGAGTCGCGTCAACTGGGACGACCTCGGGCGGAGCGTGGGGACCATCGTCTTTCTCATGGGCGCCCACCGCCTGACCGGGCTCTGCTCGCAGCTCCTCTCCCACGGCAAGGCAGCCGAAACCCCGGTGGCGTTGATCTCGCGGGGAACTCTGCCGGACCAAGTGGTCCTCGAGACCACCGTGGGAGACGCGGCTTCGGGGCGTTTCATGCCGGCG
>CAZNWW010000259.1:0-6195 GCA_964576155.1 uncultured Myxococcales bacterium
TTCCGAAAGGTGGCTCGCACTGCGGTGGACTACGCAGGTCTCACTGTCGCTGCGACCCTCCAGATGGAGCAGAACCGGGTCGTCACCTGCCGCATCGTTGCCGGTGCGCTGCGCCCGCTCCCGATGCGCATCCGGCAGGCTGAGAACGCTGTGGAGAACCAGCAGGTCACCCGTGATCTCTTCGTACGGGCTGCGGCCATCGCGGCGGGCGCAGTGGAGCCCACTCGGGATTTCCGATACTCCCAGCAATACCGGAAGCACCTCCTCAAGGTGTGGACACGTCGCTGCCTGGAAGAAGCCGCCGGGCGCGGCCAGGGAGGCGGCCATGCGGATTGAAATCATCCTGAACGGTGAGAAACGCTGGTTCGTCACGGATCCGGACGAGTCCCTGTTGGACTTGCTCAGGCGCTATGGCCTCAGCGGGACAAAGAAAGGATGCGGCGAGGGAACCTGCGGGAGCTGCCTGGTCCTCCTCGACGGCCGCCCGGTGAATGCCTGCCTCCTCTTCTCCCCCCAGGCGGCCGGACGCGAAGTCACCACCATCGAAGGCGTCGGCTCGGTCCGGGCCCCGCACCCGATCCAGGAGGAGCTGGTCCGCACAGGCGCTGTACAATGCGGCTTCTGTACCCCTGGGATGGTCCTGTCGATCAAGGCCCTCCTTGACCAGGATCCAGACCCGGGCGACGAGGCCATCCGCACGGCCCTGGATGGGAACCTCTGCCGATGCACCGGCTACGTGAAGATCATCGAGGCGGTCGGGACCGCGGCCCGCAGGCTGCGGGAGGGAGGCGACGTTGAGCGCTAATACCAACACCCGCGTGGTCCACCACTCGGTGAACAAAGTCGACGGGATCTCCCTGGCCACCGGCGCTGCGCAGTTCGTCGCGGACGACCTGCCCCGGGGGACCCTCTATGCCGCGCTCCTCGGGAGCCCCCACGCACACGCACACATCGTCTCAATTGACGCTACGGAGGCCCGGGCGATGCCCGAGGTCAAGGCGGTCCTCACCTGGGAGGACGTCCCACGGGTGGCGTGGACCACCGCGGGGCAGGGCTTTCCGGAGCCGTCTCCCTACGACGCTTTCTGTCTGGACAAGAAGGTACGCTTCGTCGGGGATCGAGTCGCAGCGGTCGCGGCCACGACCCCTGAAGCCGCCCTGTCGGCCCTCGAGAAGATCGTCGTGGAATACGAGGTGCTGCCGGCGATCTTCGATCCCCGCCGCGCGATGGACGACGGCGCGCCGGTGATCCACGACGAGCCCGAGGCCAGCATCCCGATTCCGGTCCCCTTCGATCCTGAACGGAACCTGGCCTCTTCGGTCTCCGCAGAGATGGGCGACGTAGACGCGGCGCTCGAAGCGTCCCACGTGACTGCCGAAGGCGAGTACGAGTTCCACCAGTGCCAGCACTGTCCCCTGGAACCCCACGTGGCGCTCACACGCATCGACGAGCGAGGGCGGCTGGAGATCCGCACCAGCACCCAGGTGCCGTTCCACGTACGTCGGATCGTAGCTGCCCGCCTCCAGATGGAGGTGGGGGAGATCCGGGTGATCAAGCCTCGCATAGGCGGAGGCTTCGGCGCAAAGCAGGAGGTCCTCATCGAGGACGTCTGCGCGGCCCTGACCCTGAAGACCGGCAAGCCCGTGCTCTTGGAGTACACCCGCGCCGAGGAGTTCATCTCGTCGCGCACCCGCCATCCCATGGTCATCAAGCTCCGCACCGGGGCCGACGCGGAGGGACGTGTCACCGCCATCGATCTCCAGGTGCTCATGGACTCCGGTGCCTATGGCGGGCACGCGCTCACGGTGTCATCGAACGCGGGATCCAAGACCCTGCCCCTGTACCGATGGAACGCCATTCACTTCAAGGCGGAGACGGTCTACACCAACAAGCCCGTCGGCGGAGCCTACCGCGGCTACGGCGCCACCCAGGCCTACTATCCCCTCGAAGTCCAGATGGACGAACTCGCAGAGAAGCTCGGCCTCGATCCGCTCGAGTTCCGGCGCACGAACCACATCCAGGAGGGTGAGTCGAGCCCGATCTTCGAGGTCCTCGGTGAGGGCAAGGCGGGGGTCGCACAGAGCATCACCTCCTGCGGCCTCCCCGAGTGCATCACTCTAGGCGCCGAGGCCATCGGCTGGGAGACCGGCCGGGGGCGCAAGCAGACGGGCACCATGCGCCGGGGCATCGGCATGGCCTGCCTCATGCAGGGCTCGTCGATTCCAGAAATCGACATGGGCGCTGCGTGGATGAAGATGAACGACGACGGCTCGTTCAACCTCCACGTAGGGGCGACAGACCTCGGCACGGGCAGCGACACCGTGCTCAGCCAGATAGCGGCCGAGGTGCTCACCGTGGACGTGGGCCGCATCATCTGCCACTCCTCCGACACCGACACGACGCCCTTCGATGTGGGCGCCTACGCGTCCAGCACCACCTACCTCAGCGGCTCCGCAGTACAGAAGGTCGCCGAGAAGATCCGACAGCAGATCCTGGAGGTCGGTGCGCAGATCCTGAACCTCCCCCCGGAGACCGTCACCGTCGAGGACGGCGCCGTAACAGGCCCCGGTGAAAAACGCGCCACCTTCCGGCAGATAGCGGTCCGAAGCCTCTACGAGGAGGACCAGCACCAGATCCAGGCGGTCTCCTCCCACATCACCCACCAGTCCCCGCCCCCCTTCTCTGCGCATTTCGCAGAGGTGGAGGTGGACACGGAGACCGGCGACATCCGGGTGGTGCGGTACGTGGCCGCAGTGGACTGCGGCCTCGCGCTCAATCCCCGCCTCGCTGAAGGTCAGACCGAGGGCGGGGTCCTCAACGGGATCTCGCACACCCTCACCGAGGAGTACCACTACGACGACAAGGGCCGGATGCTGAACCCGGACTTCAACAATTATAAAATCTACTCCACCCGGGATCTCCCCGAGCTGACTACGATCCTCGTCGATGCGCCGGAGCCCTCCGGACCTTACGGGGCCAAGAGCGTCAGCGAGATCTGCATCAACGGCCCCGCGCCGGCCATCGCCAACGCGATCTACGACGCGATCGGCGTCCGGCTCACCTCCCTGCCCTTCACACCGGAGCGGATCCTCGAGACCCTGGGCAAGCTTTAGGCCGATCGTGCGCATCCTGCTCCTCACCCAATGCTACGAACCCGAGGTGGCCGCGGCCGCTGTCAGGGCCCGGGGTCTCGCCCTCCAGTGGACCCGCCTGGGCCACGAGGTGACGGTCCTTACGGGCTTCCCGAACTATCCGGTGGGTCACCGCCTGCCGGGCGTGGACTACGGCAACCGTGTCCTCGAAAGGGAACAGCGCGACGGCGTCGAGGTCGTGCGCGCATTCAACCTCTTCTACCGCTCCGGACAGACCCTGCGGCGGGTCGCCGACGGCCTGTCGACCCTGCTCTCCCACACAGCCTGGGGGATGCTCGCTGGACGGCGTTGGGACATCGTGGTCGCGTCATCCCCCCACGCGTGGCTCCTGCCGGCCGGGATCCTCATCGGCCGGTCCCGGGGGATCCCGGTGGTGCTGGATATCCGGGATCACTGGCCCGAGACCGTGCCCGGGCACCGGGAGCACCCGCTGTTCTGGGGCGCGCTGGGACGAATGGTCACCTGGAGCTACCGCCGCGCCGCATTGGTGGTGGGTGTCTCCGCCGCCTACGAGACCCTGGCGCTGACCCACGGTCTGCCCCCGGACCGCTTTCGGTGGATCTCCAACGGCCTCGACGAGGACCGCTTTCCCTGGCCCCCGGATCAGGGCGCCTGGCGCGAATCTCTGGGGATCTCCAAAGACAACTTCGTGGTGAGCTTCGTGGGAACCATGGGCACCAGAATGGGCATCGAGACGCTGGTGGACGCAGCCCGCCGCCTTCGTGAAACGGATCCCCGCATCCTCTTCCTCTTTGCGGGTGAGGGCACATCTCGAGGGACGCTCGAGACGCGGGCAGGCCCGGACGCGTCGAACATCACGTTCATGGACCCGGTCCCGCCGCCCGAGGTACACCGACTCCTGGGCGCGTCGGACATCTCCGTGGCTTGCCTGGAGGACGCACCGGAGCACCGGGAGAGGATCCCGGCGAAGCTCTGGGAGATCCTGGGCTACGGGTTGCCCCTGATCCTGGTAGCGGGCCAGGGCGAGGCCGCCCGACTCCTGGAGGAGGAGGCCGGGGCTGGCCTGCGCGTGCCGCCGGGGGCAGACGCCCGCCTCGCCGAGGTCATCCGGAGCCTCGCGACGGATCCCGACCGCCGAGAGCGCCTCGGCCAACGAGGCAGGGGGTGGGTCCTCGACGGGTTCACCCGGAGCCACCTCGCTACCCGCTACGCGGACCTGCTCGCAACCCTCTGCCTCGACGGGGCGGAAACTTGACGCTGAAGGTGGTCAACCGGACAATACCTTAAGTGTTTCATGGGATTTCCATAGGGGGAGGCTCCCGTGCGAGGAAACCAAGGTAGAACCATCGTCCCGATCCTCGTGGCCGCTTGTGCAGGGATACTCATGGCCGCGCTCCTGATCGGTTGCCCCGGCGCCAATACACAAGAGGACGCCATCGGCCAGGACGTCGACACGCCGGACGAGGATCCCGGAGTCGACACGGAGTTCGACGTAGAGGAAGTGCTCGAGTACGGCGAGATCTCCGTCAGCGTGCTCCCACCGGCTGAGTTCTGCGGGTGCTCCGGACCGCCCACGTTCCAGACCGAAGAGACTCTCTGCGGCTGGCACCTGTCGGACACCTTCGAGTTCCGGGTCAGGGCCGAGCACACCGCTCTCGGCTACGAAGGGGTCGAAGGGATTGAGTATGTCAAGCTCTTCCAGTACTGGCCCACGGATCCGACCGGCGGCAACAAGATCACCACCCTGGGGAGCCCCGACTCCGACGACTTGTTTACTTTCGAGGTGGAACGCACCACCAATCTGGACCTGCCCGATCCCCCGGACGGAACGTACTGGCTGCGGGTGGAGGTGACGTCCAAGGTCGTGGACTCCGACGGCATCGCCATGACGAAGAATTTCATCATCCCCATCGACGTGGACACCCGCGGCCCCGAGATCAATATTATCGCGCCGAGTTCAGGTCAGAAGCTGTCGGCGAACACGTCTATCGTGTTCTCGGCGGAGGAAGGCGAGACCACCAGTGGCGTCGAGGGCTTCCAGGTCCTGCTCCAGAATGGCCCCGGCCAGTGGGAGCCGCTGGAGGTGTCCTTCCCGGTCCTCACGCCCAACGCCAAGGACATCTACGTCGACACCCTGAACCTCGCGGAGTTCGACACCCAGGACACCACCATCCGGGTGGAGGGATCCGACTGCCTGGGCAACCTGACCTACGCGGACGTGGCCGTCCGAATCATCGCCATCCCGCGGTTCGTCACGCCCCGGACCCTCCAAGGTGTCACAGAGGACGAGCAGACAGCGGTCTTCGGTCTCATCTACGCAGCCCAGGGCGACAGCCTCACCGGAGATCCGGCGGAGCCGCCGCTGGACCTGCTGGTGACCAGCAACCTCGGCACCTACGTAGCCTGGGGCCACCCCGACGGCACCTTCGACCCGCCTGTGCTGGTCGCAGCGAAGCAGGAGACCATTGACGCTCGCTTCCAGGAAATGACCGGCGACGATGTCCCCGATCTGGTGCTCCTCTCCCAAGGGATAAATCAGGAGGAGATGGTCATCACCCTCTGGGCGCAGGATGTTTCGGACAGCACCAAGCCCAAGGGCGAGCGGACCTTCCAACTCAAGGAGACGCGGAACGTTCAGCTCTTCGCCACCAAACTCGACATCGCGGATGTCACCGGAAACAAACGCCCCGATATCCTGGTCGTCGCCTCGGAAGAGAACGAGTCCCTGTTCGTGCTGCACCACACCGGCAAGACCGCCGGAGTCGAAGGAGGTCCATCGTCCTACCTCGGGGTCACCGGCGTGACCGGCTGCATGGACATCGGCCACGCCGACACCAACGGCGACGGCGCAGTGGACGTGATCATCGGCCGCGATGGTGCCTCCGCGGTCACCACCTTCCTCAACGACGGCGCCGGGATGTTCTACATCGGCGTAGACAGCCTCATCGGCTTCGGGAACGGGACCAGCCCGCTCCTCGTCACGAACCTGTTCGGCGATAGCGACGGCCAGGATCTGATCGTCTTCCATGGGGAACTGAAGATGCTCATCACGCTCAAAAACAAAGGGAACGGCTACTTCGAA
>CAZNWW010000260.1:0-6155 GCA_964576155.1 uncultured Myxococcales bacterium
AGGTCTGGGCGCCCCGCTTCACGTGGATATCAGACGAGATTCCCATGCCCGACGGTTGGTGGGAGATTCGGTAGTATTCCGTGTCAAGCTAATTGAGGATCTCGCCGACCCGGGAGATCAGGCTCTTGTGCTACTTCACCTACGACGACGTGAACGGTCACGACCACTTCTGACCCTCAGGCTTTCAAGGCAGCAGCGGAACCGTGTGCAAGCGATGGTAGACCGCGCTGGAGCGGCTGAGGATTGACTGGAACAGGACGATCTCCGCGACGTTGAACGCGCCGAAGCTGAAGCTCTCCAGCGCGTCGGACCAGGGCTCGAGGCCCCTCGCCCGCTCCGGCTTGCGCAGTCTGGCGATGGTCAGGTGGGGCCTCATGGGCCTGCGCTCTCTTTCGAAGCCCAGCGGTTCGAGATTCATCTCCAGGCGCGCAGCCAGAGCGCTGAGCCCTCGGGCGCCCTGGGGCTCTGTTCCGACCCAAATGACTCTCGGCTTCTCCAACTTGGGAAAGCCTCCCACTCCGACCAGCTTCAGAAGAAAGGACTCGGTCCCCGCAGCCGCGGCTTCCATGGCTTCGACCACATCCGGAACCCTGTGGTCGGAGAGCTCGCCCAGGAACTTGAGCGTGAAGTGCAGGTTCTCGGGCCGCACCCACCTCACCCCATCAACCTCCGGAGCGTTGGAACTACGCCTGGGATCGCCCCGCACGGTCTCCCAGACGCAGACCCCAAGTTCCTCTGGAAGACAGACGGCGATGAAGGCTCTCATTGTTACCTCAGTCGTTACGATCACGTGGAATTTACCACAAGGGGGCGTGACTCCTCCAAGCCGACCAGGATGACGACGACCCTGTTGCCCCGCGCTGTCCTCTCCGTCCGGCTCCTGTTATCCTGCATACATGGACTGGCAGATCCACGAAACCGGCGTCGATATCACGTTGATCGACGAGATGCTCAAACGGACTCCTGAGGAGCGACTTCAGTGGCTCTCCGACGTCCTGGACTTCATCGAAGAGGCCCGTATTGCCAACGAAGAGAGACCTGACCAGCCTCCTGGTTGACCTCGTCGACGAGGGCGTAGAGTTCATCGTTGTCGGCGGGATGGCGGCTGTCATCCAAGGCGTCCCCGCCGCAACGTTTGATCTGGACATCGTTCACCGCCGCTCGGAGGAAAACGTCCAGCGGATTCTGGTCTTCCTGGGGCGCGTCGAAGCCTATGCCCGGGGACGCCCGGAGGGCCAGCGATTGCGCCCCGACGCGGTCGCTCTCGCAGGCCAGGGGCATCAGCTCATGATGACCAACCAGGGTCCCCTGGACCTCCTCGGCGCAGTGGAGCGCGGCCTGGCCTACGAGGATCTCCTTGCGCACTCGAAGAGCATCCAACTCCGTGGCCGTCCCGTTCGTATTCTCACCCTCGAAGCACTCCTTGACCTCAAGCGGGACGCTACACACCCCAAGGATCTGGAGAAACGCCTCCTCATCAAGGCGACCCTCGAGCGGATACGGGGCGCAGACTGATACCGGCGTTTTCCTCCGGCCTGCGTTACTTCCTGCCGGGTTTCCGACGGGGTTTTCGGGGTTTGGGGGTCGGCAACGCCTCGGCGGTGACGCGAACCAACTCGCAGAGTCGGGTATCGTCCTCGATCACGTCCGCGTCGATCAGCATGGACGGCTTCGCGCCCGGATAGGCTGTACCCTCCTGGAATCCGTCACCGACGAGGGCCCTCCCCGGGGTCGTAATCTTAATGAACAGCTGGTCATCGCACACCAGCGCGACGACCTTGTCCTGGTGGTACAGGGCATACTCGCCGAACATCTTCCGCACGCGGACATCGGGCAGGGCTCCGAGCTGGTCCAGCAGAAACTCGATCGTGCTCACATCGGTCGCCATGTTGCTCTCCGTTATTCAGGTTGTCACTGCTTCATCAGTCCACGTAGCAGGAACAACGCGGTGCCTCCGGAGGGGTCGGACCAGTCCTGCGAAATGCCCAGCATGAGCGTTTCCCCGACCCAGCCCAGTGGATCGGGGTCGCAGGTCCGCGCGTCGATGATGTAGGGTGCGCCGTCGCCGAAGTAGACCTCGCCGTCGTTGCAGTGCAGGACCTGGGCGGGGACCCCCCAACCTTCCGCCGAGACGACGTAGTCCTGGCACGCACCTTCGAAGTTCAGGGCGGTGCCCGGATCCCCCGGCGGCGTGAAGCAGTCCCCGGTGACGGGTTCCCCGGTGAGGGCCTCCAAGGTCCAATCGTAGGTCTCCAGCTCCGGCCCGGCGCAGTCGTCCTGGCAGTCCGGTTCCGCGATGATACCGCCGGACGCTCCGACGATCTGGGTGACCGCGCCCGCGACGGTGACCGTGTACGCGCCCGGGTTGGGGGCCTCGGCCCAGACCAGGCCGGTGTAGACCCAGCTCTTGGGCCCGCATGCGTCGTATTCGTCGCAGGGATCGGAGTCGGCCAGGCCCCAAAGGGTTACCTGGACGTCGAAGCCGTCCTGGACCACCTCCGCGTGGTCGAACGATGCGCAGCCTGTCTGGCCGTATATCGCTACGGGGAACGGCCCGCCGGCGGCGACGAGGTGGGGGGCGTGGACGCATAGGGGCGTAAGCTCCACCATGGCCTCCCCGCACGCCGCCTTGGTGTATTTCACCGGTCCGCACCAGTTGCACGCGACCTCGAAGCTGTTTGTCATGTCTTCGTAGGTGAGCCCGCATTGGTTGATTGGCAGGTTCTCTGCGTGGTCCATGCAGCCGTCCATGAACAGGACGTCCGTGCCGTCCTCGCCTGTGTATGTCACGTCGAACCAGCAGAGCCCGACCTCGGTGGCCGTGATCGTCCCGACTTCGCAGAGATCGTCGGGCGGCGTCTCCGCGCACCAGGTCCCGCCGCCGGCCATGTAGCAGATCTCGCAGAAGGGGACACAGTCGGAGCAGCAGTCGTCGTGGTGTGGGACGCAGATGTTGCCCGGCGGGCAGTCCGCGTCCGAGGAGCAGGTGGGCAGGCAGTCCAGGCCTTCGCAGGGACCGGGGAGGTCCGCCTGGGTTATGTCTTCGGGGTTGGTGTCGGGCGGCGGCGCTGTGTCTTGGACGGGGATGTCGAGCGGCGGCGCTGTGTCCTCGACGGAGGTGTCCACCGGGTCGGTGTCCTGCGGGATGTCGCCGAGGACCCGGTCCGCGACGGCCGCGTCGCCCACGTCCGGTGAGTTGGTCGCCGAGGGGACCTTCGATGTCGGGCAACCGACAAGGAGGGAGAGGGCCGCCAGGAAGAGCATTGAAGTGAAACGATACATGGGGATCTCCTTCATGTGGCGGGACACGCCAGCCGGCGCGTCGCGAGGGATCCTCTCGACGGATTCGCCTGCCAGGTGGAGCATCGTACCGTGCAAGTAGCCCGCGGGCAACGGTCAGAATGGGGTTGTTGACACCCAGGCTCCGCGTTCCGATACTTGTCTGGAAGGGAATCAACCTCGATATGTTGCAGCTTCATTTCAGCCTGCTCGCATTATCGGCCCCGGGACCGGCCAGGAGGTGGGCATGCCGTCGTTTTCGTTGATATCAAGGCTGTTGTCCTTGAAGCAGGGGGTTCGCTCGCGAGTCGCCGAGCTGGCATCGCGACAGTTCTCTCCCGAGCGGCTCCGCTTCTCGGAGGATCAGGCGGAGCTGCAGGCGATCTTCAGTCGGGAGCCCTTCGCCATGTACCTGCACGTGCCGTTCTGCAGCGACATTTGCGAGTACTGCATCTTCCGCAGGACCACCAACACCGACAGGATCGATGCCTACCTTCGTGCGCTCCTCGTCGAAGTCGAACTCTACGCCGAGGCGCCGGTCCTGCAGGGCCGAAAGCTCAGCTCCGTGCATCTCGGCGGCGGCACGCCCTCGCTGCTCTCATCGGAGCAGCTGCTCACGATCTGCCGGCTTATCCGTTCGAGCTTTGAGCACGAGGACGGTCTGCAGATCACCCTCGAGGGCAACCCCGAGTCGCTGCTGGAGCAGTCGATTCCCGTCCTGCTCGAGGCCGGCATCGATCGCATCAGCGTGGGTGTCCAGGCGCTGAACGACGTTCAACTCGCCGCGATGGGACGACAGCATCGACGGGACACCGCCCTGCGAGCCATCGATGTTCTCCAGGCGGGTGGGATGACGAACATCAACGCGGATCTGATCTACGGATGCGAAGGCCAGACCGTGGAGATGTTCCACGACGACCTGCGAATCCTGGTTGACCGAGGCGTATCCCACATCTCGGCCTTCCCGCTGATTCGCGGTGGGCGGAGCTCCGCCTCGAACCGGGATCTGACCTTGCAACGGGAGCGTCACGCTCACATGTACTCCGAGGTGAAGCAGGTCCTCGAGACCGCCGGGCTGTATCAATACAGCACGGAGGACTTTGCGAGAGCGCCGGGGAATGAAAGCCGCTATCAGACCGACGCGTGGCGCTTCCCGCGAAAGGACATCGCTGCGCTGGGACCGGCGGCCCTGGGGTACCTCAGCGGTCGTTACTACTCCAACATCCCTGGCCTCGATCGATACAGCGAGGCCGTCGACGCGAGGCGGTTCCCCGTGGCCCGAGCGATGCCCATTCCTCGGGCCGAGGAGGCCCGGCGCGACGTCCTGCTCGGCGCCAAGTTTCTCTACGTCGACCGGGCAGCCTTCATCAAGAAATATGGGGTTGACCTGGAGGAGGCACTGGAGCCGATGTTGAGACTGGCGCGTCACCTCGGCGTCTGGACCGTAGACCGCCAGGGCATCCATCTGACGGACGAGGGATCGCAGATGGTGTCCGAGATCTGGGGAGAGCTGATCATGACCAACCTGAGCGACGCAGCAACATTTGTAGCTGAGCTGGGCGAACGCAGTTCGTTCGTGCGAAACTGATGCCCTTTGGGTAGGATTCAGAAGCAGATTCCAGACACCGAGGAGACCGCCATGGAAATCATCTTGATCGGAGCCGGACAGGAGGAGAATCTCGCGACACGATACCTGGTGCCGCCGCTTCGGGAGGCGGGGCACGGGGTGGAGGTGATGGACTTCAACGGCTCAGGAGATATCCTCAGGCTGGCGGACACCGTGGCTGGACGGGCGCCAGACCTTGTCGGTATGTCCGTAGCGTTCCAACACCGGCTTGGGGACTTCGTTCGGCTGTCCCGCAACCTGCGTAGCGCAGGGTACGAGGGCGTGTTGGTCTGGGGGAGCCACATCCCGACTGCAAGGGCCGGGCAGATCCTGGAGAGATACCCTGAGGTGGACTTCATCGTCCGCCACGACGGAGAAGAAACCCTTGCAGAGCTGGTAGAGACGCTGGAGGGCTGTCCCTGGAACGGTGGCGCAGGGGCGCGCAAGGTGGATGGCCCGTTGCTGCGGCGCCTGAGGGCCGTTCGGGGGTTGGCTTTCCGGCTTCCCACCGGCCGCCCGGGTATGACCGAACCCAGGCCGGCGGTGAAGAACCTGGACGCGCTGGAGCCCCCGACACGGGACGGCCGGTGTGCGCTGCATGGTGGGCTCGGCTTCTCACCGATCCTGGGAAGTCGGGGGTGCTGGGGGCGCTGCACCTACTGCTCCATTCAGACCTACCACCGGGGCCGGGCCGGCCCCCGGGTGCGGCTCAGAGATCCGGAAGCTATCGCAACGGAGATGGCCGATCTGTATCACGGCGGACCCACGCGCATCTACTGCTTCCACGACGAGAACTTCTTCCTCCCCCGGCCGGAACGTTCGATGGAGCGCCTGCGCGCCATCCGAGCCGGCCTGGATGCGCGCAGCATGGGCAGGATCGGCCTGGTGGCAAAATGCCGACCGGACGAGCTCAGCCCTGAGCTCCTCGCCGTTGCGAAGCGTATGGGCTTGCTGCGGGTGTACGTGGGTGTCGAAAACGGCAGCCAGCAGGGCCTGGACCACCTGGGCAGAGGCACCGACGTGGCGACCTGCAGGCGCGGGCTCGGAATGCTACGGGATGCGGGGGTCTATGCCTGCTTCAACATCCTGCTTTTCGAACCCGACACGGTCCTGGACGACGTGGCGGAAAACATCGAGTTCCTGCGTGACCAATGTGACATCCCGTGGAACTTCTGCAGGACCGAGATCTACCCGGGCTCATTCCTGGAATCCCAACTGCGTGATCAAGGACGGCTGCGGGGTGGCCTCGAGGGGCTCTCATATACAATCT
>CAZNWW010000261.1:0-6139 GCA_964576155.1 uncultured Myxococcales bacterium
GCCTAGTTAAGGAAGAAATCGAACCCGAAGGTTATTTCCGCCGGGAACGAAACACCGCCGACTTCATCGGTGGCGGCGTAGAAGAAGTGCCGGTATTCGACCCGCACCGCGCCCCAATCGATCACATACATCCGAGCGCCCACGCCTATGTTCCCCGCTACGTCCACGCGTGACTTCTTGGCCCCGCCCTCCTTGCGGGTGCGGACGGTCGTACCGATCGCACCGGCGCCGAAGGCCAGGTGGAAGTCGAAGTGCCAGAGCTTCTTGGTGAAGATACCCAGCTTCCCGTGGATCGGGGACCACAGGCCGTTGAGGCCTGAATTCCACAGCAGGACCTGCGGCGTGGTGGTCTTGATGAAGAACTCGTCGTTGAGGAACGCCTCGAGATCGCTCTTCATGCTGAAGAGGTACTGACCCCAGAGCTCCAGCCCGAGATCCTCGGAGATGAAGTACCCCACACGCAGCCCCAACGGGACGTAGTTGAAGAACTCGTCGTTGGGGATGACGCCGAAGTGGGGGGTCAGCGCGATGCGGCCCTGCTTCTCGAACAGGCGCTTCTGGATGACCTTTACCTTCCGCTTGTCGCCCCAGTATTTATCCAGGTACGTGTCGAGCTGAGACTTCTCCTCCGCGAACGCAGGCGCTATATTGAGCGCCATCGCAACGAGGACCAGGAAACCGATCATGCCCTTGCTTTTCTTCATCTTCTCACCCTCTCCGCCCGGGTTATCTCTTCAATTCCGGTTCGTTCTTATTAATTGCCCGCTCAAGGCCGGGGAAAGCAGTTCTGCCGATCGGGACAACCCCAATGCTCTTCCCAAGTCAGATCGCCGATAGCAGGGTTCCCGTTGACCCCGAACGCGATCGCTGTCTTGACCTCAGCCCACGGCTTGCAACCTGGCTTCACGTATAGCTCGGCCCAGTAGACCCACTCCTGCTCGTCCTCGTCGAAGAACCAGCCCTTCTCGTCGTCGTACTCAAAGCAGACCACGCCGGCGGGTTCCGCCACTCCGTCAGGGATGACAGGCGGCATCGGGGGCATGCACGCGCCGTTGCAGCAGAACGATGGAAGGTCGCCGAGGCTGACTTCCTTCGTTTCGGTGGACCCTCCTCCCACGATGTCGCGCACCTGGGTGCGCACCACCGCGTCCACGTTGCCGCAGCCACCGCCGCCGGTGCCGTTCCCAGCCCACTCCACAGCGCTGGCACACTCGAGGGTCTCGTCGTCGCACCACCAAAGCCGGGTGGTGCACGTACCTGCGTCTTCGTCGTCGGGGCAGTCGCCGTCGGACTTGCAGTCCTTGCGCAGGCTGACCCGCCGATCCACGCTGTCGTTCGTGATGGCAAAGGTCATCTCCGGATCGATGTTGTAGTCGCTCGGCACCAGGAAATGGTCCGCCAGAGAAAGGAGCTTGCCGCTGCCCTCGATTCCATAGTTCCAGCCCGGGGGCAGGGAGTCGTCCTCGCCGAGCTTGGTCATCTCGATCGCGAACTCCCAATAGCCGCCGAAGGTATAGCGCACCAGGCGCGCGGTGTCCTGAAACACGTTGGTCAGATGCGTATGATCGAACTCCTCGGAGTTGATGAACATGTGGTGCCCACCGGTGAGGCAGGCGATCTCCTGCTGACGCGGGTCCCGATCTCGATAGCCCTTTGCCTGATACTGGATGAAGTGGATCGGGATCCGGTTCTCGTAGTCCACCGCCTCCACCGCAGAGACCACCGTTTCGAAGCTCGTCGAGAACTGGAAACATGAACCCGAACATTGGTCAAGGCTCGAGGACGGGGAGCAAGTGTCCGGACCGTCGTTGATCACGACGATGTGCTTGTACTTGGTGCTCTGGGTCTTCGGGTGGGTGTCCATGTACTCGTAGACCTGGTGCAGAGCGGTCCAGAGCGGGCTGCGGCCGCCCACATTGGGCTTGTAGTCGTCCAGGGGCCCGAAGTCACCGGTGCCGAGGACCAGGGCCCTGGACGAGCTAAAGCACTCTTCCTTCTTGGTGTCGTTATCTGCGTCCAAGTCACCCGGCAGCACGCAGATCACGTCGATCCCGTACTCCCGATACCCGAACACTATGGCCTTGTCGTCGGTGTTCAGGTTCTCGATGATCGTCTTTACTGCGTTCATGCGTGTGCCGTTGATGTCCGACGCCCGCTGCGCGAAACCATCCATAGCGTCCTGGTGGATCCCGGACCGATCCTGGTTGTCCACCTCGTAGTAGGGCGGGAAGGGCTTCACGAAGCCCTTATTGGAGCCGCTCATGTCCACGAGGATCGCTACACCGACGTTCTCGCCGCGGTTCGGCGTGAACGCCTTGAACCCGACGTGGGAGATAGCGACGTTTCCTGTCTGGATGCCGGAATGGCAGCCCCCCAAATCGGCACTTGCGACACAGAAGCCCTTGCCGACGCCGATATCGCAGGTCTTGCCCTGGTCGCAATCCGATGGGGTGGTGCATTGGGCCGTGCCCGGGAGCTGCTGCTCGATGCAGTTGAAACTCAACTCAAACCGCTCGGAGGTGATCTTCGCCTCCGTGACCTCCTGCAGGTCGATCCGATCACCGGGGCGGATCGACTGGTCCAGGTCGTTGCCCTCCCTGTCCTGAGTCCCCTTGAGGAGGATCCGCAGGATCAGGCCGTCCGCGACCTCGTCCTGCATCCGACACAGGGGTACGTACTTCACCTCTCCGTCCACGGTGACCTTCTTCATGGGCACCGCGCTCACCACGTACAGCTCGCTGAACTTCACCTCGCTCAGGTAGAGCAACGCCGTAGAGTCACACCCGGTCTGCGACGCGCCGAGGATCAGCAGCGTAACAGCCAGGAACACTCCGTACGTCAGTTTCGGTTTACGCATCGGACTCCCTCTCGTTCACGTCCAGACACCGCACTCGTGACACCAAGCTCGGGCACCGGCGCGGATCGCCGGTGATGATCATTCACCACATCAGAACTATTGTGGCCGTCGGCCGACCAAAGTCAAACGGTTTGTGACGCAGATCCCAGGCCCTCTCAGAGCCCTGCGGACGGCCTCAGGACTGGCCCGAATCGAGAACTCCGGCGTCCGCGTCGAGGACGGCGGACCCCCCCAGAATCAGGGGTCGAGTTGATGAGCCGTGACCCACAGGCAGGCCCGCCGCCGCCGGAACGCCGCGGTCTCCGCACAGGTCGGCCAGGCTTTGACGTACCGCGTCATCGAAGCCACGCCCCAGATCTCCGACGACCAGGCCCGCCGCCGCCGAGAAGGTCCGGCAGGATGCCAGCTGGTGCAGGAGACGATCCAGGCGGTACGGAGCCTCGCCGGTATCCTCGAGAAAGAGGACCCGCCCCGAGAGGTCCGGCTCCTCCGGGGTGCCGAGAAGCGAACAGAGAACGGTGAGGTTCCCGCCGATCAACGGCCCCTCGCCCCGCCCCGGATGCAGGCGATCGAGGCCCTCGAAGCGCAGCCCCCGCTCCTGCCCGTCGAGGAAGTCCCGGAGCGCGTCCAGGGAGACTTCGTCCAGGTCTACCAGGGTCGTAACGTTCGGCCCATGAACGGCCCGCCAGCCCCAGCGTCGAGCCAGACCCAGGAGGAGCACTGTGACATCGGAGAAGCCGATAAGCGTAGTTGCCGGACCTGGCGGCAGCCCGGCGGGTAGCCGACGGAGGACGCGATACGCGCCGTAACCGCCCCGGGCAGCCATGATCGCATCAGCGCCTGCGGTTGCGGCCTGGACCAACTGCTCGGCCCGCGCCTCGTCCGGCCCAGCCAGGAACCCCTCGGCAACCGCCCCATCGAGATCGAAGAACACCTCGACCGTCCGCCCCATGGCCTCCAGGATCTCGACCCCCGCCCGGAAACGATCCACAGGCACCGGCCCCGATGGGGCCACGACAGCGAGGTGTCTGATAGGGTCGCGCATCGCTCCTCCGCCCATTGGATTCCCGTACTATAGTACAAGATTCTTTCGCCGTGACTCCCAATCGGTAAGATGTTCAGGAGTCGGGAGGTGCACATGGCGATCTCCATCGTCCAGAAATCCACAGGTCGAACGCTCAAGTCCCCCAAGATTGCGATCGTCCTCTCCGGCGGAGCGGTGTCCGGGGGCGCGTTCAAGATCGGCGGCCTGATCGCGCTCGAGCAGCTCCTACGCAACTGCCGGGTCAACGACTTCGACATGTACGTCGGCATCAGCGCAGGCTCCCTCATCGCGGCGCCCCTCGCCGCGGGAATCCCGCCCCACGAGATCCTGGCGGGCCTCATGTCCACATCGGAGAAGATCCTCCCCTTCGGCGCGCGGGACTTCTACAAGCCCAACTTCGGTGAGATCGCGCAGAAGGGGGCCAAGGCCTTCTGGGACAGCCTCAAGCTGTGGCCCCGGGCCGGGCGAGCGTTCTTCAAGATCCTCGAAGAGCACCGACCGCGCCTGACGGAGCTGGGGCGCCGTCTCATCGAGAGCCCGTCCTGGCAACACCTCGAAGAGCTGCAGGAGCCCTTCATCAGAGAGCTGATGCGCTCGTCGGACCTGCCGCATCTCCTCTCCTACGTGCCGTCGGGAGCCTTCGACAACTCCCGCATCGAGCGTTGGATCCGGGTGAGCTTCGAGCGCAACCGGCTCCCCAACAGCTTCCCCCTCCTTCAGCTCGAGAAGGGGAACGCGCTTTACATAGAGGCGGTGAACCTCGACACCGGTGAAGAGGCCGTGTTCGGCCCGGACGAGGAGTCCGGCGTGACGATCTCCGAGGCGGTGCAGGCCTCCAGCGCGCTGCCCGGCTTCTACCGACCGGTGAAGCTCGGCAACACCTGGTACATCGACGGCAGCGTCAAGCACACCGCGCCCATGGAGGTTGCCCACCGAAAGGGCGCGGATCTGATCATCTGCTACAACCCCTTCCGTCCGTATCACCAAGTCCCGACGAAGCGCCTGGTGGAGAACTTCGAGTCCCTCGCCGAGATGGGCCTCGTCACCGTGCTCAACCAATCCATCCGAACCATGATCCACTCCCGTCTCGAGCTCGGCGTGGAGGAGATGCGTACAGATCCATCGTTCAACGGGGACGTCCTGGTGGTGGAGCCCGCCGAGGACGACGCGGCGTTCTTCAGCATGAACCCCCTGGCCTTCTGGAAGCGCGCCGAGGCGGCGAAGCGGGGCTTCCGCTCCGCCAAGCTCGACTTCGAGCGGTCCTTCCTGCGCCTTCGGTCCCTGCTGGCACCCTATGGAATGGAGGTCGACCTCTCCCGCCTCGAGGAGATCGACGAGCAGCTCGAGGCTGCGGGGGGCGACGACGAACGGGTGGTGCGAATCCTCACGCGGGAGAGGCCCAGGCGCCGGCAACGGCTGCGCCTCGTCCGCTCAGCCTCGGTGGAATAGGCTCTACCGCTGCTCCAAGCCTGTAACTTTGGGCCAGTCCACCTGCTCGATAATCTCAGGAAAGAACCCGATGTCCACGGTCTGGCTGAGGCGGGTAAACTCTTCTGCCGCCTCCCGCCCCTGGAGACCTGGGTAGGCTTTCTTCGCTATCTCGGCCCGGACCTCGGCGTCAGCGAAGTTCTTGTGAATCTCCGGGAGGAACTTGAAGAGGAAGACGATGTGGAGCCCCTGGGTGGATCGGATCACGGGGGTGAACGTGTTCAGCTCCATCTCCTCCACGGCCAGGGAGATCCCCTTGTCATAGAGGTCGTAGCCCCGCTGCTCGTCGTAGGTCTTTGTGTGGTCGTACTGGAACGCATACTTCATCACCGCCACGGAGACGCCGTGCTGCGACGCGAAGTTACGACCGATCCTGTCGAAGTCCGAGGGCGTCGCTGCGCCCTCCTCGATGAAGACCCGCCTGAGATTCTCCATCAGGTCCAGGTGTTCATCCTGGCAGGCCGCCACGACGACCGCTTCACAGTTGGCCGCGTGGGAACGGCAACAGATGTATTGAGCGTCCAGGACGTAGTAGGTGTTCATATGATCCCAGAGGAACCACTTCACCTCCCACACCCCGCGCAGGGTCTCGTCGGGGATGGTCTCAGGGGTGAACTCCTCGGTGAACCTTCGGGAGACCCACCGCCGCGCCAGGGCTTTCCGCCAGGCCAGGAGGAGATCGAAACGTGGCTCGAAGTCTCCCGCAAGGCCCGCCTTGACCGCTACGACCCGCTCCACCAGGACCTCGA
>CAZNWW010000262.1:0-6137 GCA_964576155.1 uncultured Myxococcales bacterium
GACCTCCTGCATCTTCTTGAAGCCCTCTTCATTGTGGGACCACTTCTGGAGGTCCCACTCAGTGATACGGCAACTCGCTGACGCATCCACCGAAGAACGGGCCGTGTCATCGTCACCTCCTCTCTTTGATGACTCGTCGCAGGACAAGGCCAATGGAAATGTCAGCACCAATAATGGGATCCATGTCTTCCGCATCCATAGCCTCCTCGACGGATATTCTCCGGCACTTCTTGTTCCGGCTCTCCACATTCAATTCCAGCGATTCCTGCCGACAGGTACCGGCTACAAGATCAACATCACTACGCTCGGGAAGAGATCCTGCTCGACCAGGACTTCGTTGCCCTCGTTGCCCTTGTTGGCCCTCCTGATCGGAGCCTCCCAAAAGGTGCAATAATCCCTATAGACATCCCTCTCCCGACGGAATCGAAACGTATCCATGGTGCGTTCGAGCACTCGCCAGGGGATCTGGTCCTTGGCAGCGAAGCTAACGGTGTCCCCAAGGCCGAGGTCCTGGTCGTCCCTGAGCCGGACCAACTCCGATCGGATATGTTCTCGATCTCGGGGGACGCAAGGAACAGCTTCGCAGCGTGTTCGCAGGATTTGGTCCAGAGGGCCTCTTCAGCATTCGCCGCTGACTTCTCCCCCGGCTTGCTCTCGTCTTTCTTCTCTCCGCCGCAGGCCGCGACCAGGAAGGTAGCCATCAAACATAGCGCCAGTATATTCTTTACGGGGGCTCCTCAATTCTATTTTGCCCATAATCCAACGTTTACATTCACGAGGCAAAGGGATTTCCAGACATTCGACCATGGGGTCAGGATCTGTGGGGCTGGACTGCGTCACATTATTGCCGCAACGCCACCCAACCCTCCAACATCAACATGATCATCGCAATCAACGCCACCCAGAAGCGAATCGGTGCGCGGTGGTGGAGCGGCCCTGAGGGCGGGGATGGCGGCGAACGGCGGACGCTGGCTTCAGCGCCTTGCGGCCCGTCCTCTGCGGCGAGGGCCCGACGGGCATACCGGGGCAGGTCCAGCACGGCGAGGAGGCGCGTTTCGTCGCCGCGGCTGAGAACGTAGGGGCCCGGCTCCAGGGATGAATCACCCTGGGCCAGACGGCTCGGAAGATCCGGCGACGTCTGCCCTTCGCCGTCCAGGAGATCCCAGCCCGGCGGGACCAGCGGGCCCACCTCGCAGGGGAGACCTACCACGCACCGCAGTGCCTCGGTGCGGGTCCGAAGCCCGGCCGCCACTTCATGGACCTGACTCCCCAGGATCAGGGGGAACACGGCATGGAGCGGCAGTGCGCCGAAGCTCAGGTCTGCGGAGACGGCCCAGAGGAACCCTATCCCCCTGCCCCGACGCCAACGAACCACCGCAGGCACGCCGTCGTCGAAGCGGACCACGGTGTCCGCCTCCCCGCCGCCGATTCCGGACAGGATGAGGCGTCGCTGGATCTTCACTGGACGCCCCTGGGCCTGGGCGGTCCTCACCATGTCCGCCGTTCCCTGGTTCCAGCCCGACGGTATCTCCAGGGCCGGCCCCGGATCCTGGGAGAGGTCCGCTACCCTCCAGGTCCCCGGCAGCAGGCCGAGGCCCTCCCCCCAGCGAGCCAGCCTGGGACCTGCGGTGGCGATGAGGCCGCCCCCGGCGTCGAGATGTGCCTCCAGCGCTCGGCGCAGGTGCGTGCGCAGGGGATGGAGATCCGCCATGATCACCAGATCCGCGGCTGCAATTCGGCTGGCCGTGACCTCCTCCTGGGTGAGAACCTGGAGCCGGAGCGGAAGCCCCTCCACGTCCAGGGCACGGAGCGCCGGCTCCAGGAAGCGGGTCCGTCGATCTTCGAGTCGTCCACCGAAGCCCCCGTCCACGAGGAGTACACTCATCACCGGGCGTACCGGAGTCGGGAGCCAGAGACGATCATCTGCAGCCAGGCCATCGGGCCCGAGGGAGACCTCCCACCATCCACCGGCGCAGGCCTCCGTGGGGGCCAGCTCCACCGAGCGAATCCCCGATCCGACGATCTGCACCGCCGCTGCGGGCTCCCCAGCCCCTCGGCAACGGACCGACACCTCGGCGCTTTCATCGCGAATTGAAGCCACGACCTGGATGGTGCCTTCCCTCAGGGACGCCTCGAGGAGGGTCGCGCCGTCGGATCCGCGCGCCGCACCTGGGGCCACCGGCAGGCGGGTGACCAGGGGATCGACCAGGGCCTCCTGGTATGGCTCTGCGCCTCCGGGGTGGTGCAGCACCATGATCTCCACAGCGGCCCCCGCCCATCGCCGTCGCACAGCCGCCACCACCGGCCCAGTCGGGCACCAGGTGAACGACTGCCTGATATCCCTCACTGCGGCCATCGCTGTGTCGCGATTTCCCCAGGAAGACGACTCCGGGAGCCCCTCACAGGTCCCCACCACGAGGATGCGATCCCGTGTCGACTGCTCCAACCAACTCGCGGCCCGTCGTCGGGCGAGGTCCAGGTAGGTACCCTCGGGGGTGGAATGGGACATCTCCAGGGAATTGGTCACGACCATGACCATGCCCACGGACTCGCGCGGGGCAGCGGGCACACCGGTCGCCACATCAATGGACGGGATGGTGAAGAGCGCTACCACCACCAGGATGAGCACCATCCGTACAGCGATGACTACGCGGTTCAGCGAGCGGAAGCGCTGGAAGCGCGTAGGATACCGACGCAGCAGGAAATGCAGCGCCGGGAAGCTCCGCTCCCGGACCCGTAGATACGGCACGCCGTATATCAGGAGGGGCACCAGGGCGAGGGCCGCAGCGATCAGGTACTCGGGATGTTCTACAAGGAACACGCCTAACCACCTCTCAGGTATCGGACCAGGAAGCGATCCACGGGCTCCCGGGTGCTCACCGGGACGTGCGTGATTCCAACCTCTGCGGCCCGAGCATGGAGGTCATCCAGGAACTCGGCGAAGCGGGAGAGATACTCCCGGCGCACCATTCGAGGGTCGGCCATGACCGAAACTCCGGTCTCTGGGGATCGGAAGCGGCACACGTCCCGGTAAGGGAACGTCTCCCGACCGGGCCGGGTCCAGTCCGGTCCACCGCCCTCCAGGGTGGGCGCGTATTCCTCGGGGTGGATGACATGAAAGAGGTAGGCGTGGTTGTTCCGTGAACCGAGCCGGTCGAGGCGGTTCAGCAAGTCGTCGAAGGGAAACAGGAAGTCCGAGAACACGAGAATCGCGGTGTCATGCCAGCGCTCGAGGTCCGCCAGTCGGAGGGCCTCTCCCAGGGCAACCGGGACGTCGCCGGCCTCACGACCAGGAGCGGCGTCGAGCCGGGCGACGCCCCCGAGAGACTCGAGGAGCCGGTGGTAGTGGGCGGCCTGTCGATGCGGTTCGATGCGCTCGAACCCGCTCCGCTCCCCTGCGTGGAGCATCCCCACCTTGTCGCCCTGGTGGAGTAGGACATAGGCCAGGGCGCCAGCCAGCCCGGCCGCGTACCGAACCTTCAGGCCCCCGTCCCTGCCCTCGCCGTCCCCGCCCTGGACGTACATGGATCCGCTGGTGTCGAGGAGAAGCACCGCCGAAGCGCTGGCCTCGTGAACGTACTGCTTGATGTAGAACCTGTCCAGGCGTCCGTAGGCTTTCCAATCAACCCGCCGCAGGTCATCCCCCGGGTAGTACTCCTTGTGCTCGCTGAACTCGATGGAGGAGCCCGCCTGCCTGCTACGGTGCTGTCCGAGGACGCGACTTCGCATAGCATGACGAATCGGAAATGAGAGACCCGCAAGACGACGCTCCATCTCTAGGGTGAGGAGAGGGCTGCTGTCCTCGTCCGCGCTCATGCCCCGGACACCGGCACCGGGACCTCGGTTACCAGGTGGCGGATCACGTCGCCGGGCGCTACACCCTCGGACTCGGCACGGAAATTCATCACCATGCGGTGCTGAAGCACCGGCGCGGCAAGGGCCCGCACATCCTCCACGTTGGGGGCCGGGCGCCCGCAGAGCAGGGCCCAGGACTTCGCAGCCAGCATCAGGTGCTGGGCGGCCCGAGGGCCGGCGCCCCAGAGCACATAGTCGCGGACCCTGCTGTCCGCGTCGTCGCCTGGACGGGTTGCTCGGGTGAGGGCCACCGCGTACCGGATCACGTGCTCCGCCGCGGGGACCCGAAGAACCAGATCCTGGAGCGTTCGCAGCTCTTCAGCGGACAGCACGGCATTGACGGGCTCAGCGAAACGCGCTGAGGTGAGCGCGGCGATGCGGACCTCGTCCTCTGCGCTCGGGTACTCCATGTGGATGCTCAACAGGAACCGATCCAGCTGCGCCTCGGGGAGGGGATAGGTCCCCTCCGCCTCGATCGGGTTCTGGGTTGCAAGGACAAGGAACGGCCGGGGCAGCTCCCAACACTTCCCGCCTGCGGTCACCTGCCCCTCCTGCATGGCCTCGAGGAGGGCCGCCTGGGTCTTGGGCGGCGTCCGGTTGACCTCGTCTGCGAGGACCAGGTTCGCGAAGATCGGCCCCTTCACGAAGGTGAAGATCCGCTTCCCGGCGGCCCGGTCCTCCTGCAGCACCTCTGTCCCGGTGATGTCCGACGGCATGAGGTCCGGCGTAAACTGGATACGGCTCGTCGCAAGAGTCAGGGCCTCGCCGAGGGTATGAACGAGGAGGGTTTTGGCGAGTCCCGGGACCCCGATGACCAAGGTGTGCCCCCCAGCGAGGAGGCTCACCATTACCAACTCGAGGGTCCTGCTCTGGCCGACGATCCGGCGCTGGAGTTCCGTGAAGACTGCCTCCCGGGCCGACTTCACGCGGTCCAGCAGTTGGAGGTCACCGGTCGTGCTCATCTCGTCCTCCTTGCAGCCTCCGGAGGTGCGCACGCACGTCCGCGGCGAAAGGCTGGAGCCGGTGGACCCGGGCCATCACGTCCCGCGCCTCCGTCTCCCTCCCGAGTGTCTCATAAGCCAGCGCACGGACAAGGAGAAGTTGCCCCTCGTCCCCCGCTATCTCCAAGGCGCGGTCTACCACCTCCAGGGCGACGTCGGCCCGCCCCTCTTCAAGGTAGAGCCTCCCGGCGCGCAGTGACCAGGCAGCGGTCGCACGGATCCCGTCATCATCGATACCTTCGAGGACTCGCAGCGCTGCCTTTGCTCTGCCGCGTCCCCAGAGGAGGTCGGCCAGGTGCATGCGGTCCGCAGCCGCTATACCCTCCGGCGCGGTCTCCACTTCGAAGAGGATACGCGCAGCGTTCATCTCGTCCTTCGAGCTCCCACGAGTCCACACCGTCCGCGCCCGCATCTGCAGTCGGTCGACCTTGTATCCACTGACTTCCTCGAGGGCATCTTCAAAGGTTCGTCCACCTCCGACCCTCTCGCAGATGGCCCAGAGGGCTTCCATCCCGCCGCGATCGATAAGGACCCGCACGGCGAGGGCCGCCTGGGTGAACGCGAGCCGTGCGCTGCCGGGATCCTTCGCCTGGGCGAAGGAGTCTTCGAGGCGCTCCCAATCGAGAAGCTTACGGTTCCGGACCGCCAGACCCAGGAGTCCCATGTCCACCGATCCCGGCCTCCGCAGGGGACCACCTCGCCAGAGGTCGTCCAGGGACCACGCGAGCCCCTCCTCGAACCAGATCGGCAGGCCTCCCCCGCTGAGGGTTTGCGCCAGGAGATGCAGCACCTCGTGAGCCAGGACCCGCTGCCAATCATACCCCGTGGGCTCCGCTGAGGGTGACAGCACGAAGAGGGTCCGAGACATAGTCACGCCGTACACTCCGGCGCCGACTACTTCCCCTACGCCGAGATCCGAAACAACTGCGAACTGCTCCGCCTGGGACACGATCACCACGCGGAACGACGGTGCGCGCTCCATGACCCCCGGGAATGCCAGCCGGGAGCCCTTGACCACCTCCGATACCAAGGGCCTGAGCCTGTCCCACTCGTCATCGTTTGCCAGCAGCTCTACACCGTCCTCGATCCCCTCCCGCCGAAGGGGGCCCATGACCATGCGCCACGCCGCCGCTCGCTCCAGGAGCCCCTGGGCCTCGCTGCGCTCCCGAGCCTCGATGGACCCGTCGCGCAGCAACACGCCAAGGCGCTCCTCAGCATCCCGGTACCTCCCCTCGAGGAAGGCCGTCCGAGCGGCGGCCAGCCCGCCGTTCCCACCCTCCT
>CAZNWW010000263.1:0-6118 GCA_964576155.1 uncultured Myxococcales bacterium
GATCTTCCTGATCCTCTCCGGCGCTGCTCTCCACCTCCAGTATGGAAACCGCCGCTTCCGGATCTCGGACTTCCTGGCGAAACGTCTCCTGCGAATCTATCCGATCTACTGGATAAGCCTGGTGGTCGCCGTAGCGGCCGCCCTCCTTCGCTCGTGGCTGCGCAACGGCCCGATCCTGGCGCCCCTGGCCAAGCTGCACGCTTCAGACATCATCTTGAATCTGACTGGCACCTATGCGTTCGTCGGTCGCTGGGGGGGCCCCTTCAACGGCGTCTCCTGGTTCATTGCCCTGATCCTGTCCATGTACCTCCTCTACCCCCTCCTGGCGAAGGTGTTCCGGCGAAACCCGCACCTCTCGATCATCGCGCTCGCCCTGCTCAGCGTCGGCGTCCGCCTCCTGGTAGGGAAGTACAAGCTCCTGTCCATGCGCCCTCTCGATTGGTTCCCCCTCTGTCGCGTCTTCGAGTTCGCGCTGGGGATGTATCTGGTGGTGTTGGCGAAGAGACTTCCCTGGCGGCTCCCTTCTCCGCCCCGACGGATTGGGGATCTCCTCTCGTTCCTCGGGAATCTCACCTTCCCCTTCTTCCTGGTGCATTACCCGGTGATCTTCCTGATCAAGCACTTCCGCTCGGCGGGCCTCAGCAGCAGCAACGCCGTGGTGCTGTTCCTCGGGATCTCCCTGGCCCTGGCCCTGCTCATCCAGTTCCTCGATGGTCGGATCCCGCGCAAACGAATCCTGAAAAAGCTCGGAGTCGGATCCCGGCGGGAGCTCAGGCAGATCGGTGTCCTCCGCACCTCCTCCCAGCCCACCGACGCGGGTAATGCGGTGGGCACCTTGGTGCTCGATGAAGAATACGCGGCCGTGCTTTCTAACATCGGGGACTTCGAACGAATCTGGCTTCTGGTGTTATTGGATCAAGGCCGCCCGAATCCCATCGAGATATCCGTCGTGGAGGTAATCTCCGTCGCGCCTCCGGAGGTGGTAGTGCGGGGGTTGAATCTCCCTGACGGAACCCCAATCCTGGATCTGAAACCTTGTCGAGATTGCTCACCATCGGGAGGTGCCACGTGATGCGAAGGTCGATCATACATTTCTGTCTGCTGTGTGTCGCGGTGGTCGGTTGTGCGGAGAAGGAGAAGAAGAAGGTCGATGAGAGCTCGAACGAGACGGCTGCTCTGAAGGCTCGGTTGGACGCCCTCGAGAGCACAGCGGCGAAGCAGGGGAGCCGAATCATGCGGGTTGAAACCCTCGTGGAGGCGCATTCTGAAGTGGGGCATGAGGAGGAGCCCGTCGGACCACCGAAGAAGCTGGAAGCCCGGGAGATCCACGTCGTAGACGCGGACGGAATCTCGGTGATCGTTCTTCGGGAGGACCGGGGCGAGCCCGAGATCTTCATCCGCGACGAACACGGCGACGAGCGCCACCTGGACCTGCCCGGACCCGCCCCCCTCCGTCCCCGGGGCAGCAAACCTGGCCCGATACCAGCCCGGGAGAAGGCAGTGGCGATCCTGGGGGAGGACCATAGGGCCATCTTGAGAGGCTGTGTGGACGAGCAGCTCCAGGATCTGGGCGCGCTGGGTCGCCAGGCCCGCGTGATCCCGAACTATGACCGGGAATCGGGATCCTATAAAGGTTTCAAGCTCATCGGGGTCCGACCCAACAGCCTCTACCGGAACATCGGGATCCGATCGGGGGACGTGATCCTCCAGGTGAACGGTGAAGAGATGAACAGCCCGAGCAAGGTGCTGGAGCTTTTCAACCGATTACAGTCAGAGTCTCGGATCGTCCTTTCGATCACCAGACGGGGAGCACCCTACAGCCTGAGCATTGACATCGTAGACAAGCTGCCGGAGGAGATTCCAGCCGCCCTGGACAGCAACGAGTAGGCCGCCCCGCAGCAGACATAAGGCGTTCAGCGCTGTCCATTCAACATCGTTGTGCGCACAGGCAGACTCGGGATAGACTCGTTGATGCAGGCAGGACATCAGCAATGACCCGGAGGAGCGCATGAGGTTCCGGCATCAAGGATTGCTGGTACTGGCTATAAGCCTCCTGGCGTGCTGCGGCGATCCGGGCCCCGAGGCGTGGGACCCAGGTCAGGAGACGGACCTGTACGGCCTCAACGTCTGTCCTGCGGGCCCCGTCACGCCGGGCATCGATGTCTCCAAGTGGCAGGGGGACATCAACTGGTCCAAAGTGGCGGGCGCGGGCATCCGCTTCGCATTCATCCGGGTGAGCGACGGGCTCCAATACCCCGACCCGAAGTTCCTAAACAACTGGGACCAGGCGAAGGCCGCGGGCGTGGTGCGGGGGGCGTACCAGTACTTCCGGGCGGGGCAGGACGCGGTCGAACAGGCTGAGTACCTCCTGGACGAGATGGGCGCGCTGGAGGAGGGCGACCTGCCCCCTGTGCTGGACATCGAGACCATGGACGGGCAGTCGTCCGCTACGGTGGCCGCGAAGATAGGCACCTGGATAGACGTGGTCGAGGGCGCCCTGGGCGTCAAGCCGATCATCTATACCAGCATGGGCTTCTGGGCCTCCATGGGGACCACAGAGTTCTCCTCGTACCCGCTCTGGGTCGCCAACTGGGAGACCGACTGCCCCCTGATGCCCGCGGGCTGGAATGAGTGGGTCTTCTGGCAGACCACGGACGACGGCAGCATCGCAGGGATCTCCGGGCCCGTGGACCTGGACGTGTTCAACGGTGACCTGGCCGCGCTGCACGATTATATAGGCGACGTCGTCGTTGATCCGCCCGACCCAACAGCCTGTCCCGTCGCCGCGGTCGGCGTCACGATCATCGAGGAGGACGGGGAATGCGGAGAGCTCCCCTCCTTCTCCGACATCGACCAGTACCATGACCTGGCGGGGCACGGCGGGCACGCCTGGTGGGTCACCGCGTCGGTGCCGGATCCCGACTACGGGAACGGAATCAACTGGAACTTCGTCCCCGACCTGGCAGGCACCTACCAAATCGAGGCGTACATCCCCGCGGGAGTGGGGGACCTCACCGCCTCGGCTACCTACAAGGTCTTCCACACAGGAGGCACGACCAAAGTGGTGGTAGACCAGGGCGCCTACGAAGGCGCCTGGGCCCCCCTCGGCTCCTTCCAGTTCACAGCGGGACTGGAGGATCATTGGGTGCGGCTGGGGGACAACTACCAACCCGAGGAGGGACCCGGACGACGGGTCGTCCTGGATGCGCTGCGGATCGGCGATCCGGGCGAATGCAACTGCGACACGCCCGGTGCGGTGGACTCACTGCCCTGCCAAGGGGGGACCCGCCACAGGGAGTGTGACGGCTGCGAGTGGTCCGAGCCGGGCCCGTGCACCGCGGACAAGGACGGCGATGGCGTGGACGACGGCCTCGACAATTGCCCGGAGGTGCCGAACCAGTACCAGGAGGATCAGGACGGTGACGGCCTGGGGAACGTTTGCGACGCGGACCAGGACGGTGACGGCGTGCCCAACGCATCGGACAACTGTCCCTTCGTCTACAACCCGGGCCAGGGAGACGACGACTGTCCCGTCCCCGTCGATCCTGACGACACGCTGGAAGGCATGGCAGACGTACTGGCGTGGGACGTGGACTTCGTCGCCGAAGACGGCTCATCTTCGGATGGCCCGGGCTTCGTGGTGCCGGTGGGCGATCTCGGCCAACTCCCCGACGGTACCTCCAGCGGATGCAGCACCAGGCGCACGGGTTCGCCTGAGATTGCGATACCCTTGCTGGTCCTGATCGCCGGCTTGGTCATCCGGCGTCGGCGGCGAAGTATTGCGAGTTCGATGATTGCGGGGTAAGGAGGCTGGCCTTCTATGTCCTATTCCTCGACCTGGAGGTGAACTCCGCATTGGTAGAAATTGGACAGGATGTTTTCGTCCTGGGCTTCCGCGCTCACCACAAGGTAGTAGATGCCATCTTCGCCGATCGTAATGGGCGGCTTGGACGCGTTTTCGTACTGACCCCACACTACGTCTGCGTCAGCCTTCTCCACTTCGGACTTGACCGCTTCGTCATCCGGTCCGTGGACTGCGAAGGTCGCGTCGACGAGACCTGATCCGCTCCGGAGCGCGCCGCAGGCTACAGCGTATTTGTCGCCCGCGGTTGCGGTGAAGGCGAAATAGTCCACATCTCCCGCAGGATCGATGTATCCGAGGATAAAACCTGATCCATCCTGGAACGTCAGAGACTCTGCTGTCTCCAGAGTATCGTTGGAGTTGTCAGCCTGCTCCGCCTCGGGGGTGTTGCCAGCGTCGGACGTGAAGGCTTTGACGAAATACCAGTCATTGTCACCCTCGGCGGCAGGTGACTCGACGTAGACATGCGTGATGTCACCAGCATTCAGGGGCACCATCACGCTGTCGGAGCCCAGGGTCGGGTCGATCGCGGCCAGGACATCTCCGTCTTCGTTGAGCAGGGCCAACCATGTCGGCACATGGGTTGAACCGTATCCCTCCACCCAATCGGTACCCGGGGCGCCAGCGCCGGAGGGCATGAGATAGAGGGTCGCCGACACGTTGCCGTTGGGCAGGGTGAACTTTGAATAGTCCTTGTCATCGACGTCGGAGAACGCTCCGTAGATGTACCCGAAGGTGGCGAGGCCCACTGAGCTCGTCATCTTG
Organism: uncultured Myxococcales bacterium; assembly: GCA_964576155.1. Taxonomy (GTDB): domain Bacteria; phylum Myxococcota_A; class UBA9042; order CAIXZC01; family CAIXZC01; genus CAZNWW01. The sequence continues at coordinate 4,628 of CAZNWW010000263.1, forward strand.
AGTTCCTGCGCCGTCTCCAAGGTGTCGTTGTCGTCCGCTTCAGGATTGTTCATCGGTGCTTCCGGGTCCATCTCACCACCATTCAGGACATAGGAGAATGTGGGGCCGCCCTGCGGATCACCGTCAGCCCAACTCGAGAACTCCTCAACCTTCAAGCAGAGCGTGCCGGCCTCGGTGGTGTGGAAGAACAACTCACTGTCCGTGCTTGCACGAGGTATGCTGTCGTCAGCGGTGGCCAGCAGGGTCTCTCCGTCCTCGGTCAAGATGGTGATCACGGTGTCGATCATCTCGGGGTTGTCGTCGGGGTTGGCCTCGGTGTAGAAGATCAGATACTGATCTGCTTCCACGGCAACAGAGTAATAATCAGCCTCTCCCGCCGGATTGATGACACCGTTCAGACCCTCGGTGTTCAGGACCAGCTCAATTGCATTGTCGCAGGCGGTTCCCACGGGATCGGTTGTGTCCTCGTTGGGCACGACGTCCTCACCTGATTCGGTGTCTTCGCCCGGCAAGGTGTCTTCGCCAGGCAAGGTGTCTTCGCCAGGGAGCGTGTCCTGTCCAGGCTCCGTGTCGACGCCGGGGATGGTATCCACACCAGCGACCGTGTCCGCGCCAGGGATCGTGTCGGCTTTATTACCGGAATCCCCGCCCCCGCAGGCCCATACACCAAAGGAAAAAACCACAAGAACCAACATCATCTTCTTCATGCCCGTCTCCCTGCATCCCCGTAGGATCGCTCTGATTGAAAATCGAATTGCGGGAGAACATAGCAGAAAATATATGTCGTGTCACCCGGCAGTCGCTTATACTTCGTCCGGGATCCATGTCGCGATGTCCAGACGGCCCCGGGTCCCCCGCGCCAGCACCATCACGAGTTGTTTCGAACCAGGACCGGGCCTGAACAAGGCCCCCGTACCCCGGGCCTCCAACTCGCCGCCGATGACGACCCACTGGAGCCGGGCATCCTGCGCACCACTCACCTGCGCCTGCAGCCGGAGGGCCTCGCCCTCCCTGGCAGCGTCCAGGGTGACCCGGAAGCTCCGGTCCAGGGGCAGGCCCGGGGATAGGTGAGGGGGCACCCTGTTCATCTCGTCGATCTTCGAGTCGAACGGCGGGGGATCCATGGGCAGGGGCACGTCCGCGGAGTCGTCTTCGGCGTCCTCGGATCCGACGTCGGGCGGGGGAGGGTCGACCACCATGATATCGTCGTGTACGTCCTGCACATCCGGGGGCAGCGGATCCATCACCATCACCTCGTCGTCCTTCACATCGTGAACGTCCGGTGGAAGCGGATCGACCATCATCACTTCGTCGTCCTGGATATCGGGCGGCAGTGGGTCCACTACCATCATCTCGTCGCCTCCAGCATCCTGGACATCCCCGGGAGCAGGCACGTCCGGGGGCAGCGGGTCCATCACCATCACTTCACTGCTGTCCTGGAGGTCGCTTGGAACCGGGTCTGCCACCGTGTCGTCACTGCAGGCCGCGCTT
>CAZNWW010000264.1:0-6117 GCA_964576155.1 uncultured Myxococcales bacterium
CCACGGTGCAGACGAATCCCGCAGGTCCCTCGACGCAGTAGCCGCTCTGGCAGTCCAGGTTCCCGCTGCACGCGCAACCGAATCCGAAGGGTGGGTCCTCACAGGTCCCGAGATCGTGCCCCTGGCTGTCCAGCCCCTCGCCGTCACCGGGCGTGGACCAGTCGACCCCGTTGTCCTCGTCGACGCCGTCGGGATCGGTGGTGTCCGCCGGCGGGAGGACGTTACCATCACTGCTGATTGAAGGGCAGGGCTCCGCGGGCTCATCGCCGCCGCAAGCGCCGACCATGACCAGCGAGAGGGTGACAAGGACGAAAAGGGCGCGTCGGAACATGTCATGGACCTCGTTGGCTTGAGAGAACCAGGAATCGTTCAGAGAAGATACCAACTCGGCAGGGGAAGTTCCATCAGAGGATCTTTTCGATGACAACCTCTTCCCCGGTACGGAGCCCGGAGTATTCTATGTGGTCAGAGGGGATCCCGATCTCACCGGTCGTGCCTTCCGCCACCTCGAGGCGGGCGTGCAGGGAGCGCAGGCCGCCGAGCCACCAGCGGCGATCCGCCACGTAGACGAGGTCGCCGGAGTTGGCCTTGAGCCGGGACGCCTCCTCAGGCGGTACCACGACGTACGGCGAAACCTCGGGGCCGGTGCCCGCCGCGGCGGTCCCCCGAAGGGCGAGCCGGATCTTCTCGCCGGCTTCGAGGTCGTTGGGCGGTGAGCCCTTGAACCGCTGCTTCGCATCCCTGAGGGAGCCGATCCAGAGGCCGGCCATGGTCTCCTCGTCGGAGGTGTTCGGCCATATGAACGAAGCGACCGCGCCCATGACACCACACACGACGAACCCGAACAGCGCACGCATGAAGCGCACTGCGCCTTCCCCTTCGATACCATGGAGATCCATGATGGGCTGCACCAGCCCGTCCATCCAGAGCGAAAGGCACAGAATCAGGCCGCCGCCAAGGAGAGTGATGAACGCGGCCTTGGCCGAGAACCGCTTCCAAAGAATAGCGTACATCACCACCACGATGATTGGTGGGCTGATTGCCGCGGTGAAAGCGGCGTGGGCCTGGTAGATCGAGTGGAAACCCATAAAGATCGGAACCAGGGCGAGCCCAAGGATCGTGAACAGCACCGACGAAATCCGCGCGATGTTCAGGTAGTGCTTATCCGTGCGACCCGAGGAAATAAATGGCCGGTAGATGTCGTTGACTGCGATGGCGCTCACTGCGTTGATCAAGGTGTCAACGGTGCTCATGAGAGCCGCCGTGAGCGCAGCCAGGATCAAGCCGAAGACCCCGGGGGTGCTGACCAGATCTGCAACGGCCATGAAGACGTTGTTCGGGTCTGTGTCTGCGGGGAGGAGGCCAAAGGTGGTCATGGACCGACCAATCCAGCCGGCATTCCCCACGGCCAGGACGGCCAGAGGCATGAGAACCAGAGCCACCGCGATGATCGCCTTTCGCCCCTCGGCAACGCTCTTCACGGCCAGGAAGCGCATGATGAGTCCCTGATTGGCGAAGTAGAAGAACATCGACGAGCCGAAGAGGTCCTGCCACATGATCCCCGTCATGGGAAAGTCCGGGTCCGAGAACCCGGAGAACGGCATCCTGTGTTCCTTGGGGAGGCCCTCCCAGAACGCGGATAATCCTGAGAGGCCCTGCCCGTTATTGTCACCCAGATACCAGATCCCTAAAACGAAGAGGAGCATCCCCGCCGCCAGAAGCAGGAAGCCCTGGAGCAGGTCGGTCATGATCACAGCGGTCTGGCCACCAAAGGTGACGTAGAAGGCTGCAACTACTGAGATCATAGCAGCCCATTCAAAGGTCCCGATGCTCGGGACGATCGCGTGTAGGGCAACACCGAGGGTGTAGAGGTTCATGCCAATGTATCCCACCATGTAGAGCATGATGAAGATCACCGCCATGACTCGGGTCCGACGATCAAAACGCTTCTCGAAGTACTCGGGGATCGACTGCACCCGGGAGAAGTAGATGATCGGCAGCCACCCCAGCATGAACAGGGGCAGCAGGAACCAGTCGTTCAGGTAGGTCATGGACGACGAGAGGCCGTATTCGAAGCCTGCGGCCGAGTACTTGATGAACGAGTAGCTCCCGACCACGGTCGCTACGCATGAAAACGCAATGATCCACCAGGAGAACCGCTGTCCCGAGAAGAAAAAGTCCTTGGTGGTGCGCGTGCCCCTGCCGAAGAGGGCGCCGAAGCCGAGGACCACGACGAAGTAGACCAGGACGAGGATGTAGTCGATGGGCTGTCCGTAAGCAAACTCCATGGCCTGCCCCTACCCCGATGCCAGCAGGATCCACGCGGTGTGGACCCCGAGATAGGCGAAGAATCCCACGACGCTGATCCACACCGTCCTGCGATCAGAAGGAACCGCCATATTGGCCGCGCCCAGGCGCAGGCACATGAGCAGCGTCACCAGAAAGAAGACGCCGCCGATCCCGTACTGGTAGGCGAGTTCAGCCCAGTTCATCGCAGCCTCCGTGTCACATCCCGGCGACGATACAACGTACGGATACGACTGTCGAGAGCCCGCGCGGCTGGGTGGTGGGTCAGTTTACTCTGCTCACGCTCACCTGACACTGGTCTACCTACAGACATTGTCCCGATGCTGGAACACTGTTCGGTGAGCACAGCGATGCAAACTGATCCACTACCGGTTCTAGGCGGTGTACCCACCCGTTAGCTCCCTCGCTGCCCGAACCCACGTCTACGAGCCCGAGACCCCAGATTCGGGGTAGTCCCCAGAGAGGTTAGGTCTCGTAGGAGCGGAGCTTCGTTCGTTCAACTCGGCTGGATAGCCCCTGCCCCAGAGGGGATTTGGCCAATAACCAGGAGGTCAGCAACAGCGACAGAGGTTACTTACAAATGTGGTCCACGCACACAAGCGACCCGGCGCAGTCCGTGTCCCGACCACAAGCGTGTCCCATCTTTCCCCCGGAGCACTTGTACTCCGGGAGGATTTCCCCGACCTGAAGCACAGCCACTGCAAGATCGAGGTGGACACCATCCAGAGGCCCTGCAAGCTCCAGGTAACCCTGGTCTCGACTGTGTCGTTCCCATTTTTTTGGCTCTTCGCCATCGAGCCTGGGCGAACGGGTCGCAGGCTCCCGGTTGGGATTCCTGGTCGCAGGCTCCCGGCTGAGATTCCTGGTCGCGGGCTCCCGGCTCGGCTATGTCCATCTCTTTGCTGGTGCTGCGTTGGATGCTGCGCCTCTGGCGGTATTGTCATCAACTGCCTGCTACGGCAGATGTTTCAGACGGCAGTCCGTCGCGCTCGGCTCCATAAGAGGGGATTGACCTTCGGTCTCATCCCCTTAAGATATCTCTAGTTCGTCTACCGGAGGTCAGATGGCGCCGCTCTCAGCAAAATCCACCGAGATCCGGGTGGGGCTGTTCATCATCACTGCCTTGGCAGTCATCGTCGCGTTCATCCTGGTTCTGGCCAACGTGCAGTTCGAGAGGGGCTTCATCGTCCACGTGGATTTCCAGTCCAGCATGACCCTCCGTGAGGGCGCCTTGGTACGGGTCGCCGGCATGAAGGGCGGCAAGGTCAACGAGGTCGTCTACCGGGGCATGGAGGACGTGACCCACCCCGAGGACGGCGGGCGGCCTTACGTGGTGCGGGCCACCCTGGAGATCGACAAGGAGCTGGCCGCCACGATCAAGCGGGATACGAGCCGCTTTCTCATCACCACCAAGGGTATGCTCGGCGAAACCTACATCGAGATCTACCCGGGGGATGACGACGGTCCGTTCATCGAGGAGGACGACATTCTCCTGGGGATCCAGATGACCCCGCCCGAGGAGATCATGTCCGAGATGAGCGAGCTCCTGGGCCGGATCTCCGGCCTGATGAGGGACCAGGAGCAGTCCCTCGGGGATCTCATCGGGAGCCTGGACGAGCTGGCCGCGCGCTCCAAGGACCTGGCGAAGACCCTCCAGGAGCGGGCTCCCGCGCTCCTGGACGAGGTGGACGGGGCGGTGAAGGACGTCCGCGCCCTGGTGCTACGCACCGACGAGGTCGTGGCATCGGTCCAGGACGTCATCGGCGACGGAGAGCCCCTCCATCGCATCGTGGGCGACGTCGAGATCATCGCTTCCGTGGTCGCTGCGGGCGCACCGGAGCTATTAGAGCGGGTGGACGGACTGGTGGACGAGGGCCGGATACTCGTGGCCGATGCGCGGACCACCCTCGAGCAGGTCGAGGGACGGGTGGATGGACTCGCGGATGGCGCGGACAGCGCAATACAGGAGGCACGCGGCGCCATGCGGGACGCGCGCGGCGCGATGCGGGACGCCCGTGGGATCGTCCGCAGCGCCCAACCGGCCGTCGAAAAGCTCCCTGCGATCATGGATCGCCTGGAGACCCTCCTGGCCAGCCTCGACGACACGATGCCTGCGCTTCGCGCAGCGCTGGGCGGCGTGCCAGCGGTCCTCGCAAGCGCCCGCAAGGTCACCGACGCGGTCATCGACGGCCGGGGAACCCTCGGCGCGCTGGTGATGGATCGGGCCCTCTACGACGACCTCAGGGAGATGCTCCTCGACCTCAAGCGCCGGCCCTGGAAGGTGATCTGGAAGGAGTGACCCGCGGGCGGCCTCTTAATTGACATGATCGCCCCCCCGGCCTATGCTCACAGCATCATTCGGAGGTGTTTCCATCATGAGACGAGCCTTGCTGATCGTCCTCCTCCTCTCCGTCTCCTGTCCCCTCGCTTCAGGGCAGCCCGGCAAGGGTGCGGTGATCCTCATGGAAGAGAGCGGCGCGGAGGCCGACCTCGTAGCCGATCTGGGGGAGGTCCTGGTCACTGCGCTCCTCCAAAAGAGCAATAATCGGTTCCGCTTCCTTGGCCAGGAGGGCGTGGGCGTGGAGCTGAAGAAGCGCCGCACTGAGTCCGGTCAGGACTGCATCGAGTCCAACGACTGCATTCGCGCCTACGCCCAGGAGAGCGACCTGGTGCTGATGGTGTACGGCAAGGTGGGCAAGGCAGCGGACGGATACCGGCTGCTCATCACCAAGATAGGCCTCACCGGGATCCCCGACCAGGTCAAGAAGATGAATGTCGAGGGCGGAGTGACCAAGCTCATCGAGACCGTCGAGGCCGTCGCGGACTGGCTCCTGGGTCCGGACAAGACCTGGCTCGAGGTCACCGTCGATCAGGTGGGCGCGCTGCTGTTCCTCAACGACAAGGAGAGAGGCCCGGTGACCGAAGCCCCGCTTCAAGTCGCACCGGGCAAGCACACGGTGCGACTGACCAAGGAGGGCTACGAAGACTTCCTGGGCGACGTGGACTGCGACCAGGGCACCCTCTGCAAGGTCGAGGCGACCATGACCGCGGCCGACCCGGGCGACCCGGGCGACCCCGACCTCCCCCCGGTGACGAAGCCCCCGAAGCGAAAGAAGACCAAGGCCTGGAAGGCCCTCGGCTGGGTCTTCACGGGGCTCACTGCGGCGGGCCTCGGCAGCGCTATCTACTTCACGGTGATGATGAACGATGACGTAAAGCGATACGACAGCTTCCTCGCCGAGAACTGCACCGGCGGCCCCAAGGGCAACCTGTGTCCCTGGACCTCAAGGGAGTTCAATTCACTCTCCTCGGTCCAGTCAATCAAGAACGACGGGAAGAGCCACTCGACCTTGGCCACCGTCTCCTGGATCGGCACCGGCGTCGCGGGCGCGGCCGCGGTGACATTCTTCCTGGTGAACGCTTTCACGCCGGCACCGGCCGAGCCCCGGACGACCCTGCCCGCCATTCAACCCATCATCCATCCGAACTTCACCGGCCTCACCATCAACCTGGGCTTCTGATCCCCGTGCGCCCATTGTTCGTGGCCCTCTCCCTGGCCCTCGTCGCCGGGGCAACCCCTGCCCTCGCTGAAGAGAACCCTTCGGATCCGCTCAGCGAGGCCCGTCACAAGCTCGATCTCGGAGATCACTTCCTCGACGATGGCCGCATCCCGAAGGCTCTGGAGTTCTACACCTGGGCGACGCGCATCGACCCGAGCTGGTGGAAACCCCACTACAAGCTGGGGCAGGCCCTCCAGCAGGCCCGGCGGCCTGCCAAGGAGGTGCTGGCGCAGTTCCAGCGCGCCCTCTC
>CAZNWW010000265.1:0-6112 GCA_964576155.1 uncultured Myxococcales bacterium
GGTCGGAATGCGAAGAATCGAATTGTTCTCCCTCATCGTCATCATCACTTGGACCCTGGGCAGCGGCGCGTGCAGCAGCGGCGGCGGAGGGGGCGACGAACCGGATGTCGTCGGCGCGGAGGACATCCTCCCGGACGAGCTCCCGCCCCCGGATTGCTTCGAGGACGCGGATTGCGACGACGACGACCTCTGCAACGGGGTCGAGTACTGCCTGGACAGCGTCTGCATCCCCGGGGGTCCGGTGGACTGCGGTGCGCCGGGGCCCTGCGACGAGTCGGTGGAGTGCCTGCCGAGTACCGGGATGTGCTCCCTGACCCCGTATCCTGCGGGGACCGACTGCGACGACGGCCTGATCTGCAATGGCCTGTCCATCTGCGACGGGACCGGGCTATGCACACCCGGGGGTGATGCGCCGGAATGCGACGACGCGGAGACCTGCGAGGAGCCCGACGGGACCTGTGCCTGCGTGCCGCCGAACTGGCTCGAGGACAGCGCGTGCATCGGCCCGGCCCTCACTGCGACCTTCGACGACGTGGATCTGGGCGTCAGCGGCAAGTGGATCGGGGCGGACCTCTACGGCGCGATCCGCAGCGGTAACGTCGTGCTCGAGAACGGTTACGACACCGACTTCTTCTCCTGGGATGGCTTCGCGGTGTCCAGCCACACTGACACAGAGACGCCGGGCTTCATGAACGACGTCAGCGCGATAACCGGCGGTGGGGTTCACGGCTCGGCTGCGTACGCGGTCGGGTACGATTCGGGTTTTGCGCTGTTCCCGCCGACCCTGGAGATCCTCGACGCGGGAGACGCAGGCGTGGTGGTCAAGGGGTTCTTCGTCACGAACACCACCTACGCCTACCTCTCGATGCTCGAGGGGGACGACTACGCGAAGAAGTTCGGCGGCGAGACCGGTGAGGACGAGGATTGGTTCCTGCTGACGATCCACGGCATCGACATCGGCGGCTCCGAGGTTGGGACCGTAGAGTTCTACCTGGCGGACTTCCGCGCTGCGGACGCGGGCGAGGACTACGTCCTGGATCAATGGACCTGGGTGGATCTCACAACCCTCGGGCCCGTAGCGAAGCTGCGGTTCACGCTCTCGTCCACGGACATGGGTGAGTGGGGCATGAACACACCCGCCTATTTCGCCCTGGACGATCTGAACCGCCTCGAGCCCGTCTCGGGCTTCCATGACCTGGGCCTCGGCGAAGAGGCCATCTGGGACGGCTCTGATATGAGCGGCGGATTCCAGAGCGGGAATCTGCGGTTCTTGAACAACTACAACCCCGAGTGGATGGTGTGGGACGGCTTCGCTGCGTCTACGGTGACCGACGTCGAGACCCCGGGCCCCGACAACGGCTTCGGCGCGATCACCGCCGGCGGTGACGGGGACGCGGCCTACGCGGTGGCCTACGACGGCGGCGACTTCGGCAATCCCTTGCCCACCATCGAGGTGGTCGGTCCCCCGGCGGTGTTCGACGCGATGTCCGTCACCAACACCACCTGGGCCTACCTGTCCATGGAGAACGGCGACGACTTCGCGAAGAAGTTCGGCGGAGAGAGCGGCGAGGACGAGGACTGGTTCCTACTGACCGTCGAGGGTCTGGACGCGGCCGGCGAGGTAGCGGGGACCGTCGAGCATTACCTCGCCGATCTCCGCTTCCCCGGCGCGAGCGAGGACGACTACCTGCTCTCCACGTGGGAGGCGCTTGATCTCTCATCCTTGGGACCGGTGGCGGCGCTCCGTCTCGACCTCTCGTCCTCGGACGCAGGCGAGTGGGGGATGAATACCCCGGCCTACGTGGCGCTGGATACGGTGACACTGCAGGATTGACATCCCGATCCTCGATACGTCATCCTGGGCAACTGAGATGACGAAACCGGGATCGTGATGAGCTGCTTTCTCCTACTCGCCGGCCTGCTTCTCGCTTCCCCTCCCACCAAGCCGGAGGAGCAGCCGGAGCCCATCGATGACGTCGTGGTCACCGCGAACGTCTCCGAGCGCGAGGCCTTCGACACCGGCCGTTCAGTGGACTTGGTTGACCAGGAGGAGCTCGAGCGGCAGCTCCCCAAGTCGGTCCCCGACGCGCTGACGGACATGCCCGGCGTCCACGTCCAGAAGACCAATGGGGGGGCAGGCGCGCCGTTCATCCGGGGCCTCGTGGGCCCCGAGAACCTGATCCTCGTAGACGGGGTGCGGTTCAACAACTCCACCTTCCGTACGGGCCCCAATCAGTATCTGGCGATCTTCGACCCCTGGGCTCTCGACCGTATCGAGGTCCTCCTCGGCCCCGGGAGCGTGCTGTACGGCTCCGACGCGATGGGCGGCGTGATCCACCTGCTCACGCGAAATCCGCGCACACCGGATCACCGGGCCTGGGGGCTCTCCGGCCGGCTCACCGGCGCCACGGCCTGGTTGGGCCTCGGCGGCGATGTGCAGGGGGATCTGGAGGTCGGCCCCTACCGCGGCTACCTGGGCGGGTCCTACAGCCGCCACGGAGAGATCAGGTACGGTAACCGGGGCGATGAGCCCGTGACCGCGGCCACCCGGGCCGGGCTCCACCCCTTCTCGGACTTTGCCCGCTCCAGCCTCCGCTTCAAGAACGCAGTGGACCTGGGTGGGGGCATGACAATCTCCGCCGCGTTTTTCAGCACGTTCCAACGGGACGCGGGACGGACCGATGACCTGTGGCGGGGGCGGTACCGCTTCTACGACAACGACGACCTCCTCTCCTACCTGCGCTGGGAGCGCCAGGGCAGCGGGTGGCTGTACCGGGTGCGCGTGAACCTGTCACATCACTACACCAACGAAGTCCAGCGGCGGGTACGCTGCCATACGACCCCCGAGGGCCGCGTCGCCGATCTGGTCTTCTGTCTGGGCCGGCGCGACGCGGATCTGGTGAGCCGCAGCAGTCATACCGACACCGTCCACACCCCCGGACTCTTCGCAACCCTGGAGTCCCGTTTCTGGCGGGGCCGGGTTCGGACCCTCCTGGGACTGGAGGGCTACTTCGATCTCGTCGGCTCGTCCCGGGAGGACGCATCAGCGCCTGGGTGGACCTGGCAGGCCAAGGACCGCGGGAACTTCTCCGACGGCTCCACCTATCTCTCCGTGGGCGCGTTCCTCAAGGGAGAGGCCGACGTCTTGCGCATCCATCGCCACGTGTTGGCGTTGGATACGGGGATCCGCGTGTCTCACTTCGCCGCTGACGCCGGCGACGTCCCCGGCCTCGGCGACGTGAGCTATCGCTTCACCGGCGCTGTCGGCTCGGGCGGGGTCCAGTATCGCTACTCCGACTGGTTCAATTTTTACGTGGACTTCTCCCAGGGGTTCCGGGCCCCGAACCTCCAGGAGACAACGGTCCTGGGCAACACAGGCGAGACCTTCGAAGTGCCCAGCGGGGATCTGCGCCCCGTGCGCTCCGACACCTTGGAGTTTGGGATCAAGGCCCGGATCCCGATGGTGCAGCTCCACGGCGCGGCCTTCGTCTCCTGGATGGACGACGTCATCGATCGGGAGGAGCTGTCCGAGGTCGAATGGGCCGGACTGGGCCTCACCGAGGAGGAGATCGGCGGATATCGGGTGGTGCGACGGGTCAACGCCACAGAGGCCTTCTACCGGGGCTTCGAGGTCCGGGCCGTCACCGACTCCTTCCACGGCTTCTCTGTGTGGACAAACGTGGCCTGGATCGAGGGGGACGTGACCCGTCGGGGCGGCACCGTGGAGCCGGGGCGGAGGGTCCCGCCCCTCGCCGGCGCCGGCGGATTGCGGTACAACCCCGCCCGCGGCCGGATCTCTGCCGAGATCTTCGTGCGCTGGGCAGCACGGCAGGACCGCTTGAGCACGGGCGATCGCAAGGACCTGCGGATCTGCGCAGATCCCGCTCGTCCATGGGTTGCGTCCAGCGACGCGTGCTCGGGGACCCCACCCTGGTGGACCCTGAACGCGCGGGTGGGGTGGCTGGCCACGGACTGGCTCAAGGTGGCCCTCAGGTTCGAGAATGTCGGGGATGTCCGATACAGGACCCACGGCTCCGGCGTCTACGCGCCGGGATTCAACTTCCTCGCCGATCTCGCGCTACGCTTCTGATTGGTCAGACCTTTTTTGTAAATCCCCTTGCGCACGCGAGGGCTGAAAAGTACAGTGATCCGAAGCTCAAGCACCCGCGACTGGCTCGCGGAAACCGGATGCCGGAGGTAGATTCAATGAGAACGAGCGGTTGGTTGAGGACGCTCCTGCTGTTGGCAGGTGCCTTCACCCTCGCATTCGCCCTGGGCTGCGACAGCGGCTCCGATGGCGGCGATGGCGGCGGCGATGACAGTGCCGTGAGCGGTGAGGACACCACGGAGACCCCGGGCGTGGATACCTTTGTGCCCGGCGAGGACACCATAGACTGCGTCCCCGCTTGCGGTACCAATGTCTGCGGGCCCGACGGCTGCGGCGGCGAATGCGGCGCCTGCGGCGCGAGCTTCGTTTGCGCGGGCGGCCAGTGCGTGGAGCCACCCCCGGACTGCGACGTGCTCTGCGCGGGCACGGAATGCGGCTGGCAGGAAGTCTGCAACTGCGGTGCCTGCGGCGATGGCCTGCAGTGCATCGCCGGGACGTGCCAGGAGTCCATGAACTGTGACAAGCAGGGATTCACCCAGATAGTCTCCCAGGCCAAGCTGGATCTGCATCCCAACGGCGGCTTCTACATGCACTTCCAGACGATCAACCAGGAGACAACGCCATTCGACGTGATCGTCATCGAGCTCGAGACCGACGCGGGCGGCCCCACGGGCCCGGGCGTCGTCGACGCTGCCTACGGGGGCTTCAACGAGCACGGGATCTGGCTCTATATCCTGAAGGGTTGGAACGGTAACGGCTATGACAAGCTGCTTGTCCCCACCAAGGGGCAACTCAACATCACCTCCCTGTCCACCGAGGTGGGAGGTAACTTCACCGCGACCCTCGAGGGCATCGAGCTGGTCGAGGCGACTTACAACCAGACCGACTACTCGGTCACGCCGGTGGCACACGGTGACACCTGGTGCCTGAACGGCGTGTTGCTCGACACCCCGGCAACCCAGACCCTGCCCAACTGCGTAGCCGAGGGCACGGGACAGCTGCTCGGGGACAACATTGCGGAATTCCAGCTCCAGAACTGCTATGGGGAATGGGTCAACCTCCACGACTCCTGCAAACAGACCAAGGCGATGTGGTTCGTAGCCACCGCGGGTTGGTGACCGGGCTGTGCGGAATACGTGCCCCAGGTTGGGGCCGCATACAAGGACAACCCGAATGCCGGCTTTGATATCATGATCGTAATCGGCGAGAACGCCCAGGCTGGGAAACCAACACTGGACTACTGCCTCGGCTACGCAGAACAGTACAAAGTACCGCCGGAGAAGACCTTCATCGACTACGGTGAGGGCGGGTGGGAGACCCTCTTCACGAACATGTACCCCTACCTGGGCTCCGACGGCAGCTTCTCGCTGCCCTGGAACGCTGCCCTGGACGGGGACAACATGGAGTACATCTTCTCCTCCGGCAACCCCACCTATCCGAGCGTCACCGACGCAGTGAACGCCCTCATCAACGATTAGGCGCTGGCCTATAGTTGTGGGTGGGGCTTTAGCCCCGACTCCCCCCTGTCCCTACCCGTTTAATCTTGACATGGGGGGCGTGATCATTAGGATTTCGCCGGTTGATATATGGTGATGTAGCTCAGACGGTAGAGCGAGGGACTCATAACCCCTAGGTCGGCAGTTCAATCCTGCCCATCACCACTTCTGAAAAAGCCTTTGGTTCCAGCCTGTTGCCGTACGGGTGACCTGGTGGGTCACCAGGGACGATTCGGCTCCGGTCACATAATGGTCACTTGTTGAATGAAGCTCTCGCTGGTCTTCCTGTCGTGCCCTGGGGCTTGCGCCACACCGCAAAGCTACCTCCGATTGAGCAAGCGGACACCATCAGGTATCCTGGGTATGGCAGTCAGATCATGAAGGGAGGTTCGCAATGAGGACGCCACGGGTGTGGATTGTGATACTCCTGCTGGGGTGTGTCGAGAGCAACCCTTGCAGCGTCCAACAATAAAGGTTCCCTTCTGCTGAGTTCTATTGGTTGACACTC
>CAZNWW010000266.1:0-6105 GCA_964576155.1 uncultured Myxococcales bacterium
CGAGGCGCCGGTGGACACCGTGGCCGCGGCCACGCGCCAGGCGCTCACGGAGCTGGGCAGCGCCACACTCGTGGACACCCCCCGCCGCGCCTGGTGGATGGTGGCGGGTTGGTTCGTCTTCGCGGCCCTCATCGCTACCGCCGGGTCATGGGTCCTCCCCTACCTCGCGCCGGCCCGCTGGCTGGATCTCCAGGCAGAGACCCTGCGCCAGCGGATTCACCTGGCCCCGGGCGGCGGCCGGGCGGTGGTGGTCAAGACCGACCTGGACCGGGACGAGAAAACCCTGCGGGCGGCGGGCGAGCCGGTCCCCGGCGCGGGAGCGCACACCTGGCGCCTCCTGGATGCCCGGTTCCTTGACCGACTCTCAGACGCGGGCGCCTCGGTGGTTGTCTTCGACAAGTACTACGGCCGGGATCACCCTGAAGAGACCGAAATCCTCGCCGCCTCGATCCGGCGGTCCGTGGAGCAGGGGACCCGGGTGGTCATCGGCACCCTCGACCGCCCCGCACCCCCGGATCTGGTCGACGCCGGTGCATGGGTAGGGAGTACGTACGCGGTGCGCAGCGGCTTCGACGGGACCATCAATGAGCTCCTGATCAAACGGGAGCTGGCCGACGGCTCGGAGGTCCCATCGATCTTCCTGAGGGCTTTCTGCCTCGACCGGGAAGGCAACCGCCGAAGCGTCCCCGATGCGGAGGATGTGGCGCACTGCGAGTCGAGATTCGAAGATCCGGGGGGACGCTGGCTCCTGCGATACGGCGTCGAAGCGATCCGTACGATCCGGGTCTCCGATGTCCTCGCATGGAGCATCGAGGATCTCGGGGATACGGTCCGGGGTCGGGTGGTGTTCCTCGGACATTTCGGGCCTGCCACGGATGAGGTCTTGGTCCCGTTGATTCCATCCCTGGAGCCAACCTCCGCAGGAACGGTCCACGGAGTAATGCTGCTTGCCTCCGCGTTCAACCAGGTGGACATCAGGGCCGATTGGGTGCGGGTGGGCCCGGCCTTGGCGATCTTCCTCTTCGCCCTGCTGGCCGCCCTTCCCCTGCTGATCCTGCGGCGATTCCGCTGGCCCCTCACCTGGCTCCTGTCCATGGGTCTCGTGGTCCTGGTGACGATCGCCGGCCTCGTCCTGCCGGTGTCATTCCCCCTCGGCGGTGCGCTCATCGCGGGGCTCACCGCCGGCGCGCTGTTCATGATCCCCTCCCTGCGGGTACGTCGACGCGGCTACGCGATCGCAACGGTGATGGGACGCTGCCTGGACATGGCCCGCGGGGCCAGCCCCGGCGCGACGCTGATGCCGTCCAGGGTCTCTGGAGAGACTCTGCGCGTCCTCACGGCGACTGTGACCGACGAGGCCTCGGGGCTGCTCTACCTCCGGCACCTGGATGCGCTGCTCAACGGCATCGACGCCGGTGGATTCCTGTATCGGCGGGTCGACGCAATCTTCTTCAAGGAGAACGGCTGGCTGCGGGACACGCCGGCGAACCCGGGCCTCCCCCCGGGCGAGCTCTCGTTGATGACCGTGGCGTTCCCGGGAGCGGTGGCTCGACGCCTCCGTGATCTGTACCGCGCCGAAGAAAAAACCTCTGGGGAGGACGTCGCGGTATCCAGTATACTTCTAAAGAGTTTCTCGGGCCGACGGGAGCACCTCACAGCGGTGAACTGGATCGCACTCCAGGACCGCTTGTCTCGCATGGTCCTGGACTATGCCCGGCGCCTCGAGCGCTGGCTGGAGGCCTGCCGGGACGCCATCTGAGGTGACGGATCATGATTTCAGGAAACGGGCGGATTCCCAAGTTCTTGGTGCCGTTGCTGGCAGCGCTCATCCTTGCACCGGCGCAGGCCGCAGGGGATGACGGCTACGTGGTGACCATCAAGCTGATCATGGTACGCGGCGAGCGTACGGCGCGCACCGACGCGGCGATCTGGCTCCCCGCCTCGGGCGGCGAAGAGGATCTGGTCCAGGGCGCGCAGCTCTCCGCGGGCGGCGTCCTCAAGCTGCTCTATCCCGTGGTCACGGTCTATGTGGCCGACGCGAACGGGAACCGGTTCTCCCTGGAGTGCCCCGCGTGCTCCGAGGCCGAGCCCCTGACGTTGACCATCGGAGATCCTGCAGACGGCAGCCCGTTCCGACAGGCCGGCGGTCGGGTGACCTGGGAGATCAGGCCCGTGGAAGAGGGGCTCTTCCGGATCATGCTCGATGTACTCACCGGGCCCGAGGAGGAGCTCGTCCCGGTTGCGGTGCGCGGCACCCTGTTCCGCACCGAGGCAGCCGGCGCTGCCCACAGAGTCACCGTGGCCGAAGGCAGCGTCGCCTATGGCGCCGAGGGAACCGAGGCCTTCAAGGTCCTGGGCCCCGGCGAGGCCGTCTCCGGCGGGGCGGCCCCGGCCGCTGGACCGGCGGTCCCGGCAGACCCCAAGATCCTGGACCAGATGCGGAAGGTCATCCAGCCCCCTGCCCTGTCAGTGATCAGAATGACCCGACCGCCCACCAAATTTGCCCTGAAATGGGCCACCCTCGGCGCGGGCGTACTGGTCGCCGGCGCGGGGGGCGCGGTCCTCATGATGGCAGCCTCGGCCCGGGATCAGGCCCGCGTCGACGCCCGACGGGAGTATGTGCAGCTCGTGGACCTGAAGACCGACTACGGCTACGACTGCGACGCCGCAAAGGACATGGCGAGGCAAGACGTAGAAGAAATCTACGACGACGACTACAAGAAGAAGGTCCGGCCCAAGGTCGTGGCCGGGTGGGTCCTCACTGGCGTCGGCGCGGCCGCGGCGGTGAGCGGGCTCGTCTGGCTCCTGGTGGATCCGCCCATGGCGGACGTCATCGCACCATTGACAGTGGCCCCTGCTCCCCTCCCGGGCGGCGGCGGGCTCACCCTGGACTGGAGCTTCTGATATGAGGACGCAAGACATGAGACAGCCCCTGTCCCTGCTGCTCCTCGCAACCGCTCTCCTGGCGGGATTGATCTGGAGCGGGTGCATCGAACAGACTCCCTTGAACCTCCCGACGAGCGATGTCTGTGGAACCACGGATTCCGGAGATACTGTGGTCGGTGAGACCTCCGATGACGCGATCCCGGAGGACTCGGCGGAGGACACGCCGCAGGACACGCCGCAAGATACGCCACAAGACACACCGCAAGACACGCCCGGAGACGCACCCGGGGACACACCCGGGGACACGCCCGGGGATAAACTTCCGGATGTCTGCGAACCCGCCTGCGACGGCAAAGCCTGCGGTGCGGCTGACGGCTGTGGCGACATCTGTCCCGGAGACTGTGACCCGGGCTGGGTCTGCGTCCCCGAGCTGGGCGACTGCTTCCCCGAGGGCTGCACCGACGAAGGGGGTGGCTTCGTGGCCACATTCAAAGACACGGTCCTCGAGGCCCGGGTCAACTTCGAGTTGGGGACCGATGCGCAGACCGAGTTCACCTGGGACGAGGTCAAGGACATGACCTTCCTGGACGCAAACTTCAAGGATATCGAAGGCCCAATCGGTGACCTGACCGGGCTCGAGTGCCTGCTCAACCTGGAGACCCTCTGGGTATCCAATCACGCCGGCGCCCAGCCTGCAGGCTTCGCGATGGACCTGGCGCCGTTGGAGGCGCTGTCTGCGCTGACCCACCTCGACCTCGAGGGCGACGGGATCACCGACATCACCGCCCTCGCCGAGCTCTCGAAGGTGCTCTACCTGGACCTGAGCGAGAATTCCCTCGACGACGCAGCCGCTGTGACCCTGGCTGGTGCGGCCTTCCAGCCGGGCCTCTTGTTCCTCGGTCTGTCCGGCAATGACCTCCAGAACCTGCCTGACCTCACACTTTACGAGGATATCCACGTCCTGGGAATTGCCGCCAACAAGATCAGTGACCTCTCGTTGCTCTCCGGGGCCGGGTTCAAGGACAAGCTGGTGATCCTTCAGGCGGCAGAGAACTGCTCCGCCGACCCCGAGGGTGCCGGGATCATCAATCTGGCCGGCCTCGAGGGCTACTTCGCCGAGCTCCCCGGGCCCATCCCCGATGGTTTGGTGAACTACATCCAGGACTGGCGGAACAAACTGATGATCTACTCGAACCGACTGGATTCGCTGGGCGGGCTCGAGACCATGGTGGGGCTCCAGGTACTCCATGCCGGAGACAACATGATCACCAACATCGACCAGATCGAGGGCCTCCCACATCTCACCGAGATGGCCGTGGGGGCCAACATCATCACGGAGCTCCCATCGGACATGGAAACCTGGGCCGTGATCCCGCCCCTGGTGGGTCTGGACATCTCGTGGAACCCTCTGGGGGATCACGACTCCTTCAGGCTCTTCACTACCCTCGAAAATCTCAACCTCGAGGCCACGGAGATGCCGAACCTGGACTTCATGTACGCCTGGGGGGGTGCGGACGGACCGCCGATCAAGCAGCTGGTGATCTCGACGAACCCCTTCGTCTGGACCGCCGACGGGTCGCCCTTCTTCGGCCTCCAGGCCATCGGCCCCACCCTCAAGGTGCTGTGGGGAGAAGAGATGTTCTCTGCGCAGTCACCGGCGCAGCTGACCCAATTCTGGCTCCCCGAAGCACTGCTATTCACGTTGCAGGAGCTGAGGCTAGGCTCCAACGGCCTCATCGGCGAAAACCTAGAGACCTTCAGCAGCGCAGCCTTCGAGGGGAACTGGGGTAACCTGATCAAACTATACCTGCCGAACAACTCCATCCAGCAAGGGCTCACCCATCTCCTGCCCTTGATCCAGAAGAACATCCCGCTCCAGGTCCTGGACCTGTCCGGCAACACCATGGCCCTGTGCCAGAACGGTGACGAAGACTGGGTCGCCAAATGCGAGCTGGACGCCAACCTCGTGTCTGCGATGTCGCCAAACGGCTGCGCCGTCTGCCAGTAGATTCCCCTGTCCCTGTGGGAGGGGTCTTGAAGCTGAGTTGGGCGGACGTAGCTCCGCCCGTACGAAACTGATGCCCTTTGGGTACTGGCCCCGATTCCCTACAACAGGATATGAGAGCAGTCGTTCGGCGTCGGATCCGGCGTGACCTGCCAGCCATCCGCGAAGCGGGAGATGGACGAGCCTGAGTTGGCGTCGTTCACGTCGACCTCGCCGGGTCCGCCGCTCTCGTCCCAGAGGCCGTTGTCGTTGGTGGTGCCGTAGATCACCGCGTCCACAGGGACGGTCTCCGCGGTGACCTCGCCGCCGGGTACGGCGAAGAGGGCCACCGCGTCGGCCTTGGCGCCGGAGTTCTGGAGATCCGGCTCGAAGTCCAGCTCAAAGTGATAGATCGGGAACGCATTGGTCTCTTCGGTCAGCGGCCCGCCGATGACCACGCATTGACCCGGAGTGAGGATCCCCTGGAGCGCCCAGCCCGAGCCGTAACCCGTACCGCCGTTGGCCAGGGAGTACCCGGAGAGGTCGATGGTCTCCAGGGTGCCGTTGAAGATCTCCACCCACTCGTAGCCGGTGTCCCCGCTGGGGACGTCGTAGAGGACCTCGGTTATGATCAGCCCCACGGTGGGGACGTCGAGGACCTCCAGGCCGGCGGTAATCTCTCCTGCTGCGGTGAAGGCGTGGAGCTGCGCAGAGCCAATCTCCAATCCCGTGATCACTACAGCGACGGACTTGGCGCCGAGGGGAATCGTGACGGTCTCAGGCACCGAGGCCACGGGATCTCCCAGAACCTCGAGGGAGAGCTGATCGTTCTAATTGAGCACTGGGACATCAAGCATCACGCTGACAAAGGACTCCTCGCCTACCACCGCTGTGACCGCGGCAGGCTCGAAGGCCGTCGGCGCCGGTACATATTCGGGGGGCAAGACGATGACCTCGACCGAGAGGATCTTCTCCCCGTAGGACACGCTCACGTAGACGCTCTCGATCCCTGTCGGGATCCACGGCGTCGAGAGATCCAGTTCCACTGAACTCTCCCCCTCGGCGATGAACAGGACGCCGTCCGCGTACGCGTCCTGGTTGGACGACAGGAACTCCAGGGTGACACCCCCCGCCGGGGCGGGCACGGAGAGGCTCGCCACCCCGAGCGCGGTGGTGGGGCCGTCCCCGCCGAGCGCGTAGATCTGGGACGGACCGAAGCCGGCCAGGACCAGCTC
>CAZNWW010000267.1:0-6083 GCA_964576155.1 uncultured Myxococcales bacterium
ATCCGTTTCTCGGGACAATGGAGATGTGATCAATCAAGAGGTGCCGACCGGGTTGTTTGGCTGGGAGTCGAAAAGTGCCTGAGGTCCCTCCACTCGCTCCGCTCGGTCGGGATGACGGAGGGATGGGATTTTGCTCAAAATGACGGAGAGGGTGCCCTTGCCTTTCCTGCGTGTCTGTGCCAGTTTTTGCACCGACCTGAACGCCGGGAGGCGCCGATGTCGATGCTGAAGAACTTCAAGGAGACTGCGGTGCTGCGGGCCTTTGCCCTGGCGAAGATCCCGCTGCTGGCCTGGATACGGCCAACGGTGGTGGAGCTCAGCGAGGAGCGGTGCGAGATCCGCATCCCCCTGTCGCGGCGCACCCGGAACCACCTCTGGTCCATGTACTTCGGTGTGCTCTGCGCGGGCGCGGACCTGGCCGGCGGCTACATCGCGATGCGCCAGATCCAGAAGAGCGGCCGCAAGGTGACCTTCGTCTTCAAGGACTTCCAGGCTGAGTTCCTCAAGCGGGCCGAGGGGGACGTCCACTTCATCTGTGAGCAGGGCCAGGCCTTGGCCGCGCTGGTGCAGCGGGCCATCGACGAGCCCGGCGCCCGTGTCGAGGAAGCCGTAGCGGTCGTCGCCACGGTGCCTTCGAAGCTCGGCGACGAGCCTGTGGCCCGGTTCGAGTTGACGATCTCGCTGAAGCTCAAACAGTAGGAGCGTGTAGCGCATTGCCCGCCGAAGCGAGAAGCATCCAGGTGCTCCGAATGTGCACCACAAGAGATGGGTGCGTACTGGTGGTACGTGCGCAGATCTTGTGGGGTGCAGGCGGTGTGCATGGGTGATTCGTAGCCGGTGGAGCAATGCGCTACACGCTCCTGGACTGGAGATCAGAGGTCCGCGGGATCGAACGCGCGGCCGATGAAGACGTAGTTCTTCAAGACTGAGCCGCCCGCGTCTGTGAAGTACTCTGTCTGGAAGGACGGGCCTGACATCCCGTGCACGTTGTCCGGGTCGTCGGGATCCGGGTGGGACTCGCCGGCGCCGTTGCAGGAGTAGTACCTCATCCCGGCGATCTTACCGTCCTGGTACGCCCATTCCACGAAGATCACCGCGTGTCCCGTACCATTGGAGCGGGAGAAGTTCACAAAGTCTCCGGGCAGGGCTTTTTCCCAGTCACCTTCATAGAGGTTCAGGCCGATGCCTGCGTACTCCAGCGCGTTGGCCGATGAGGAGACGTCACCGACGCCCCAGCCGAACCAATGCTGATAGAACGCGCCCACGTCCATGTCCGCCAGGGTCAGGCCCCCGTACTGCTGGGTCTCGGGGATGCCGCCCGTGAGCTGCCACCGGCGGTACGCGTCGAGGAAGATCTCCAGGGTATGGCCGCAGCAGTAGCAGCGGCCGGTGCCTTCGAAGAGATTCTCACCGAGGTAGTACCCGTCGTGGACCATGCCGAAGTAGATCTCCACGTCGGGCTCGCAGGACGAGTTGTTGAAGCAGTAGCCGTAGGTTCCATCCTTCGGGTATCTGCCCTGGTCGTTGATCGCCTGGATCACGTAGTCGTTGAACCCGGCCTGTTCGGGCAGGAGCCCGCCCGGGGACAGGATCACGTCTAGCTGGTAGGGCCCGGGGTATCCGATCCCGTCGCCGTCCACCCAGGTGTCCACTGCGATCCAATAGGTCCCCGGCTCCAGCCAAGCCGTGGCCTTGGCGTGGCCCCGGGAGATGCACGCGTCGGCCAGGGGTGCGGTGAGGATGTGCACGTCCATGTCAACGCCGTCTCCCTCCACCTCGTCCAAGGTGGCCCGGAGCATGCCCGCCTCGGGGAGATCGAGGACGTAGAGCCACCCCGGTCCCGATTCGTCGATGTCCGGCGCGCAGGGTGTGTAGACGTCGAAGAGATCCGACGGGGCCTCCGCGCCGTCCCGCCAGTCGGTGTAGGGCAGCGCGTCGATGACGATCGGGTTCTCGAACGTCCCCGCGGGTGCCATGTACACGTCGTCTTCGGCGGTGATGTCGTCTTCCGCGGTGGTGTCGTCCTCGGCGGTGATGTCGTCTTCGGCGAAGATGTCACCTTCAGTGACCTCTTCCGTCATGAGGTCCGTGGCGGCGATCTCAGCTGCTGCGTCCTCAGCGGGGAGCGCATCTTCGGGTTCGTCAACTGGCCTGCTCGCCGGCTCGCTGCAAGACACCGAGAAGATCAAGACGGCGATGATCAGGTGGCGCATGGTCTTCCTCCCGTGGGGTCGATGTTCGACAGTATATTCGACGGGACGCCGCAAAGGGGAAGCAATCCGTTGAAAACTATCGCGATGGTCAGGAGATGAAGGCCCGCTTCTCCAGGAGATACTGAACCCAGCGCTGCCAGAGTCCGGGGGCTGGTTCCTTCTCGACGCCACGGATCGTGAGGTCGTAGGACACGGCATCGCGGCCTTCCATCGGGCTGGCTGCGCCGACATCGCACAAGAGGTCCAGCATGACCTTTCGACCCTTGAGTGGGACAGGGAAACGCACGGTCAGTCGCGTCCCCGCCACTACCTCCTTTCCCGGGGTGGCCATGAGGAGTTGTTGTCGCCCCAGAGAGTGCACGACCCCTCGGATGCGGGTGCCTCCGACGAGGACCTCCACGGTGGTCGGGCGGTAGATCAGCTCCGTGGATCCCTCCAGCAGGCGGGCCAGCTCTCCCTTCGCGGATGGGGACCCGTTCGGGGTTGACTCGAGGGTTTGCATAGTGAAATCGGGCTCTTGAGGGGCTGGCTTTTTTTGCACCGGCTTCGGGGCTGGTGTCTCCTCTGTAACCGGCTCCTGCTTGAGTCCGGCGGCTGCGAGGACCTCGTCTGCGTGAGAGGTGCCTTGCAGCGGGGTTCGTCGTCGGGTGGTGCCCGATTTCGGTGACTGTACCCTCTGGGAACTCCAGCTACGGTCTTCGGAGCGCCCGGGACGGAACTCCTGGAGGACGAAGTCGAACTCCATGAAATCCAGAGTGGCCACTGCGCTGGAAGGGAGCGGCAGGGATGACGGGAAGAGGTCGAGGACGAAGCCGAGGAAGTCGTACATCGGCTGGATACCCACCCTGGAGACGCAGCGCAGCCACTGGAGACCGACGCCCGTGCTGGGCGTGGTCTGTTGCCGCACCACCAGGCCCAGGAGGACGATGGGGAACTCGTGCTTGCGGCTCCTGCGGCTGCGCTCCTCTTCTTCTGTTTGCTGACCTTTCTTGAGCGCAATGAGGGCCACGGAACCAACCGGGACCAGCGCATCGGTATCCATGAACGCGCCGCCCGCCGACACGTCGATCGAGCGGGCATCGAATCGCTGTCCGTCGATGTAGCAGGTGAACTCCAGCGCCTTGAGGCTGCGCGTATGTTGTCTGCGGTTTGAGGACATACTCCCCTCGAATTCCTGTGCCCTACGGCTTGATGTTGCCGACCTTTTAGCAATTATCCAGATTCCAGTCGGCTCGCCCTTCGGGATTCTTGCGCCACGATCATCGTGGGCGATCATCGGGACATGTGGTGGTTCCTTCCCATGGCTCTCCTGTTGACCAACGGACCCGCGTCGTCCGACCACGGCGCGGAGGTCCTCGTCTCCCCGCAGACGCCGGTGATCGGAGAGACCGTGCGCATCCTCGCCGTGGCCGAGGCACCGCTCAGCGACGCGACCATGATCATCGAGGGCCCCGGCGTACCTGCCCGTTCCTTGATGACCCGTCACCGCGGCGGACCTCCCTGGTGGTGGCTCGGCGAGGCCGAGCTCCCCGCGGCGGGTGTCTGGCGCTTTCGGCTGGTCTCGGGCGGGCGCGATGTCTTCGTCCGCACACTCACCGTCACCGAGGTCCGACGCACCCGACCGCGCTCCCGGCAGGCCTGGGCTGTGGAGCGTGCCTGGGATCGTGGGACGGAGAACCTCTACGCTGCTTGGATCGAGCTGCTCTTTGATCGGCCCGAGGGGACCCACTGGCCGGGCCTCCATTACGTGACTCGGGACCGGGACCTCAACGTGCTCCACGGCTTCCTTGGTCTGGACGAGGACGGCGTGGGAGGGCGCAACGCGTTCGAGATGTACCCCGACTGCGCGGACAACCCATACTTTCTGAGGGCTTATTTCGCATGGAAGCTCGGGCTCCCCTTCGGTTACCACGCCTGCACCCGAGGGAACCGGCGCAATCCCCCGGCGTGTGGCGCGTGGACGTCCAACCGACTGAAGCGCGCCAAGGGGACCGACGGAAAGGCCTTCCGCCGGTTCCTCCGACGGATGAAGAGCGCAGTACATGCGTCGTCCGCCAGGACCTGCCTGGGGTCGGACGCGACGGATCTGTATCCGGTCCCCCTGACCCGCGAGGCCATGCGCCCAGGGACGGTTTTTCCTGACCCATACGGCCACACCTTCATGCTGGTGCGATGGATCCCGCAGGACGGGGACGAGCCCGGGATCCTGCTGGCAGCCGACGCGCAGCCCGACCACACCGTGGAGGTCAAGCGCTTCTGGCGCGGAAACTTCCTCTTCAACACCGTGGGGGTCATCGGCGGGCCGGGGTTCAAGGCCTGGCGCCCGGTGGTCGAAGAACGCGGGAAGCTGCGGCCCCTTGCTAACGCGGAGCTGGCCGATCATCCGGATTTCCCCCCGTTCTCTTTGCAGCAGGCCGGCCTCGAGGCCACGGCGTTCTATGACGCCATGGACGGTGCCATCAACCCGGCGCCCCAGGATCCTGTACGAGCACTCCGCCTCCTCCACGATGCCCTGCACCAGCAGCTCCTCACCCGGGTCCGGGCCGTGGAGCTCGGCGCTGCGTGGGTGCGGTCTCACAGAGAGACGATCTCGATGCCGAAGGGCCCGGCGATCTTCCGCACCAGCGGCCCCTGGGAGGACTTCTCCACACCCGCACGGGACCTCCGTCTCCTGGTGGCCATCGACGCAGTCCTGGACTTTCCGGACCGCCTCCTGCGTACCCCCGACGCGTTCCGGATCCCTGCCGGGAGGAGTGTGGCGCAGGTCCGGAAGGACCTCGTCGAGCGAGGGGCCGACTGGCGGCGTGAGCTCTCCATCGCCTATCTTCGCAGCGACGGCTCCAAGACGACCCTTTCCCTTGCCGATGTCCTGGACCGCGCCGAGGCCTTGGAGCTGGCCTGGAATCCCAATGACTGCCCCGAGGTCCGATGGGGTGCTGCGCCGAAGAGCGCCGAGGTCGGCACCTGCCGCGTCCGCGCGCCCGGAGACCAGCGGAAGAAGATGAAGAAGCATCGGGCCTGGTTCACCGAGCGTCGCCGACCCGCGTGGTAGGTTCTCAGAGGGTGTCGCAGTCCACGGGCTCGTTGGACGTGCAGACCGCCCCGTCCTCCCATTCCACATCTGCGAGGCGGTCCGCGGTCCATCGGGCCATGTAGTGGAGCGTTGCGACCCCGGCCTCTACGTGGTTGAGCCCCGCGCAGTTGAGCCCATGGTCGGGTGGAGCCAGACGAGGACCGGCAAGGGGCCGGCGTCCTCCATGCCCACGGGGAGCCCCACCATTCCGGTGGCTTCCATGAGGGCGCCCTTGTCCTGGGTGGTGTACCGCATCCTGTAGTTGCGCACCGTGTATGTGAGGCCCTCGAGCTTCTCGTATCCCGCGCCGGCGAGGGTCTCCCATTCCTGGACCTCGCCGACCTCGTCCGGACCGAGCCAGGAGTAGGGAGCGTGGCCGCATACCGCCGGCTCGATGGGGGGGAGCGGTTCTGTGTCCGGGGTGGTATCTGCTGCAGGCGGTGCATCCAGTGTCAGGTCGGCGACTACGTCCGGTGCGCTGGTGTCCGTGGCGCTGGTGTCCGGGGCGCCGGTGTCCGTTGTGACCTCGGGTACGGTGTCCGTGGGGTCGACCGTGTCCAGGCCCGGTCCCTCGTCACTGCCACCGTTGCTGTCGTCACAGGCGGAGATAGCCAGGCTCGCCAGCACCAAGGTAACAAACGGTCGCCACATCACGCCCCCCGGTTCCGCCTTGCCCGTGTCCGGCCATCTGGTACCATATCCGGCGTCCAGTACGCAATCATCCATGGAGCGCCATGCGACGGATCCCCGATGTCTTCTTCATCGCGCACCTCCTTCCGATAGGCGAATGAACCGGA
>CAZNWW010000268.1:0-6078 GCA_964576155.1 uncultured Myxococcales bacterium
CTGGCGCCTCCCGGCATCGGCAACGGACTCGGAACTGCGATCTACGACGACGACGGAAACTTCGATGCCGTGAGCAAGGAGGAATTTCTCCTCTCGGTCCTCCCGAAGTACGTCAAACGGATGCAGAAGAGGGCGCAATGAACATCGGCTTGGAGCGAGAAGAGGGGTGCCGGTTCATCGCGGTAGCGGGGAACATCGGGGCGGGGAAGAGTACGCTGGTCCACTTCATCGAGCAGCGGTTCGGTGTGAAACCTTTTTTCGAACCCAACGACTTGAACCCATACCTCAAGGACTTCTACAGGGACATGAAGCGCTGGGCCTTCCACTCCCAGATGCACTTCCTGGCCCTTCGTCTGGCCCACCACCAGCGCCTCCTGAGAGAGCCCGGGGTGGTGATCCAGGACCGGACTATCTACGAAGACGCAGAGATCTTCGCGACGAACCTCTACCGCTCCCGGATCATGACGAAGCGGGAGTACGAGAGCTACCGGGCGATGTACGAGGCGATAATGGTGCAGCTCCCGCCGCCGGACCTCCTGATCTACCTGCGCTGCTCCGTGCGGACAGCCCGGCGGCGGATCCGAGAGCGGGGACGTCGCGAAGAGCGCTATATTCCGTACCGTTACGTTCGCCGGATCCATGACATGTACGAGAGCTGGCTCACGTCGTGGGATCGGAGCCCCACGCTGGTTATCGAATCCGACAAGATGGACTACATCCACGACCTGGCCTACCGGGCCGACCTGCTGCAGATCATCGCGAACGCGTTGGGAGTCGATCCTAATGATCAGGTCTTCGGGCTCTGAAGCTTCGGGGGCGAATCCCAGCCGTGCATGGAGTCCTAGGCTTTTCTGACCATCTTGGGATCCATGTCGATGGACATGAGACCTATACGAACCTTGACGCGTCCGCGAGCGTCAACCCCTACGACCTCCCCGCGTTTGCCCGAGAGGAGGCCCTGGGTCACGTGGACCTTGTCCCCGGCCTGAAGCCCTGTAGCCTTCTTGACCCGCTCTTTCCGCTCTTCCTTGAGCTTGCGGGCCAGGCCCAGCCGATCTGTCGCTACGGACCAGGCGGCGTAGCGAAACAGACCGATGAAGCCGGGAAGAGCTGCGACCACAATGCCCTCAAGATCCGCGCCAGCGTCCACCACAGCGTCCCGATCCCAGCTGAGCGTGATTTGGAACCAGCCGGAGAGGTCATCCAAGGGCGGCACCTCGCCCCCGGCCCACTGGGCCGGAGTCCAGGTGTCGCCGTCCATGGAGACCACCGCGCCCTCGGGCAGCCCCTCCAGGACGACCGACAGGCGTCCCATCTCCATGGGATCGTCCAGCGCTGCGGCGAGGTTACGACGATCCAACACCGCCTGTGAATGGAGCCAGAATCCTACAGAGAAACCGCCGTGATCCAGACGGACCCCGGCGAAGGCGAAGCGGTGCATGGCGTGAGGTTCACGGAGAGTGTCCGCGATGGAGACCTCACGGTCGACCACCCGATCAACCTCGCTTCGCTCCATACCGGTGCGCTCGAGGTACTGGAACAGACCATCCACCCGGTGATCGTTGAACACCCCGGGGGTGGGATCGCTCCGTGCCCAGGTCAGGCCCTCGGTCTCCCCGGCCAGCGCTGACGCCAGCCGCCGCTCCAACGCAGCGAGAACCCCGGCGGCACGCATCCGCTCCAGGCCGAACCGGTGGGAGGACCACTTGCGCTCCTCGAACGCGTCGAGGTGCGCCGTGGTGATCCCGGTGAACTCCTTCGGTTCCAGATCGAACATCCTCCGCACCCCCATCGCCCGGCTCCGCCGGGCGATGGCGAGTATAGCGATACTCCCAGGAGGGGCCAACGAAAATCGAGGGGTGGCGTTGACCCTCTTCTTCCGATCTATGTATACTCGTTCGGTTCGACGATTTGATCCGGAGAAGGAGTGATATCCATGCGCGCCCACCTGCTCGTACTCGCCCTCCTGGTCTCCACATCCCCGATACCATTGAGCGCGTCACCCACATGGGTGGGTCTCGAGCGGGAGGCGCACGAAAGCAGGACCCCCTGGTCGATCCAGCTGCAGCGCCTAGACGGGGATCTCGTGCGGGTGGAGATGACCCTGGACGGCTTCCACCGCGTACCCATCGATCCGGACGGCTCCCGGTTCGAGGAAATCCGTCTCCCCGGCGCCGGCACCACCCGGAACCCGGGCCTCCCGGCCCTGCCCGTGCTCCGGCAGCGACTCCTCGGTGCGACGGACGGTACACCGCAGATTCTTGGAATCGAGGCGGACACTGTTCGCATCGGCGACGTGATCCCCGCCCCGCACACGCCGCGGCCCAAGCGCTGCGCCGGTGAATGGTCCGAGCGCACGACCTGCGACGCCGCGTGGTACACGTCGGGGGAAGCCTTCCCCGAGACCTGGGCCGAGGTCAGCCGGGGGGGCCTCCTGCGCTCAATCCCCGTGGTGGAGCTGACCCTGTCCCCGTTCCGCTACCACCCGGTGACCCGGGAGCTCGAGGTCGCCCATCGACTGGTGATCACGCTGTCCCTCGCCCCCCTCGACGGCGCAAATTTGCCACCGAGGGCCTTCTCCCGGCCCTTCGCCGAGGAGGTGAAGCGCGCATTCCTGGATCCGCTCCCGGCCCTCCGGGGAGGCCCCTCGGGCGCGGCGGAGCGCCTGCTGGTCCTGGCCCACGACGACCTGGCCCCGGCCTTGGATGAGTACATCACCTGGAAGCGCAACACCGGCCTCGACGTGGACCTGGTCCTCCTGAGCTCTGTCGGCTCCACCTGGAACGACGTGGCCCAGTTCCTGTCCGACGAGTACTTCGACGCAGCCGTTGCGCCGACCTACGTCCTCCTGGTCGGAGACGGGGAGGGCCCGACCACGGTGCCCTATGTGCCGAGCCCCTTCGGCTGCGCATCGGACTTCCTCTACACCACCGTGGACGGGGGGGACCTCTACTCCGACTTCCTCATCGGGCGCTTCTCCGTGGATACCCTCTCCCAGGCGGCCCTCCAGGCCGAGAAGGTGATCTGGTACGAGCGGGATCTGCTCCCCCAGGCGGGTTCCTGGGTCCCGCGGTCGATCTGCATCTCGTCCAGCGAGGGTGCCGGCGCGTCCAACGACGACATCCGCTCGGACATCATCTGCGGCATGCAGGACGCGGCGGGGTATGACACCGCCAAGCTCTACAACTCCATGGGCAACGACACAGCGGTTAACGTCTCATCGGCGATCAACGAGGGGCTCGGCTGGGTCACCTACCTGGGACACGGCTCGGGAACCTCCTGGGCCACCACCACTCCGCCCTACAGCAACAGCCACATCTCCCAGCTCCAGAACCAGGACATGCTGCCTGTGATCATGGACGTGTCCTGCTCCAACGGCGGATTCGACAGCGCCGGCGGCGACTGCTTCGCAGAGGCCTGGCTCAAGACCGGGGAGCCCGGCGACCTCAGGGCCGCTATCGGATCCTACTCGTCGTCCACCCCCGCGGCGTGGGACGAGCCCGCAGAGATGGCCATCGGCTTTGCCAAGGCGATCCTCGAGGAGGACATCTCGCGCTATGGTGAGGCCTGCCTCTTCGCCCGGGGTTACATGATGGACGCGCTCCCCGGCTATGGCTCCATCGATGAGGTCTGCCACCAGTACGTGATCTTTGGTGACCCGTCCCTCCAGATCCGCTCCGAGGCGCCCTGGACCCCCGAGGTCCAGCTCCCCGACGTGATCCCGGTGGGGCTGCCGAGCATGGAGGTCACGGTGAGCAGGGACGGCCTCCCCGTGGAGGGCGCTTCTGTGGTGGTACAGAAGGGCGACGAGTTCTACGCCGCGGCCCTCACGGGCGCGGATGGCGTGGCCGCACCTGCGATCACGCCCGTGACGCCGGGCATTGTGAACGTGTGGGTCACCGCGCCGAACGCGACCGCGTGGGAGGGGACCGTGCAGGTCACCGCCACGGGCTGCGGCGTCCTCCTCGCTGACGTCGGCGAAGCGGGCTGCGATGCGGTCCTGGTCCTCACCCTCTTCGACCAGGACCTCAACCAGTCCGCCGAGCAGGCGGAGACCGTCCAGATCCTGGCCGTCGCCGCCGGCGCGCCGGTGACGATCGACCTCACCGAGGACGGCCCCGACACCGGCAAGTTCGTCGGCGACCTCGCGCTCAGCGCGACCCCCCACCAGGGCAAACTCGTGGTCTCAGACGGAGACACGGTCACCGTGAGTTACACCGACGCGGACTGCGACGGCGCCCCGGTCGTGACCTCGGTGGAGGTACAGGTGGACTGCCAGGCCCCCGGAATCAGCGACGTCGTGATAGACGAAATCACCGCAGGGAGCGCCCGGGTCCAGTTCGTCACCGACGAGCCCGCTGCGGGCCTCTTCCGTTACGGCGAGGAGACGCCCCCGTCCATCGATATCCCCAGCGCAGCCGGGGCGACGACCCACCAGATGGTGCTCGGCCTCCTCGAAACCGCCACCACCTACTACGTGGAGATCCAGGCCCAGGACGCCGCAGGAAACACCGCCGTGGACAACGCAGATGGGGCCTATCACGTCTTCGAGACCGCGGACTGCACGCCCCAATGCACCGGCAAGCAATGCGGAGACAACGGGTGCGGAGGGATCTGCGGGACCTGCTGCTCGGATCAGTCCTGCCTCAGCGGCCAATGCGTCGGCGGTCTGGGCTGTGAGGGCACGGACAAGGCCGGGTGCGACGGCTGTCTCTGTGAGGAATGTGTCTGCGGAATGGACGCCTACTGCTGCAACGGACAATGGGACGACATCTGCGCGACGGAATGCTTGGAGCAATGCGGTGGTTGCGCCACCGAAGGCGACTGCACCGGCAAAGAATGCGGGAGCGACGGGTGCGACTCGGGGACGATTTGCGGCGACTGCCTCGGCGACGAGGAGTGCGTCCTCGGGCTGTGCGGCTCCCCCTGTATCCCGGACTGCGATGGAAAGGAATGCGGCTGGGACGGCTGCGGGCCGGAGACGTCCTGCGGCGACTGCCCTGACGGCGCCACCTGCGACGAAGGTCACTGCGTCGATCCCTGCCTCGGGATCGGCTTCGAGGGCTGCTGCGACGAGACCACCCTCCGCTACTGCGACGGGGAGCTCATCATGGAGGTCGACTGCGCAGGCCAGGGCCTCGTCTGCGGGTGGATGGACAACGTCGGCTGGTACGACTGCACCAGCCAGGCCCTCGAAGATCCATCCGGGGATCATCCCCTCTGGTGCGACAGCGCATGCAAGCCGGACTGTGATGGCAAGGAGTGCGGGACCGACGGTTGCGGCTCGGGGACGACCTGCGGGGAATGCGGCGCCGGCGAGACCTGCTCCGACGATGGCGACTGCAAGGCCCCGTGCCCGGGGCTCCCCTCGGGGGGCTGCTGCGATGGCGATGTCCTCTTCTACTGCGACCTCATGGACGGGGCAGAGGCCCAGGCAGATTGCGCCGATGAAGGCCAGCGCTGTGGATGGGACCCGAACGTCAACATATACAACTGCGTCGCCAAGCAGGCCGGGGATCCCTCTGGAGAGCACCCCCTCTGGTGCCCCGGAACCTGCGATCCGGACTGCGAAGGCCGGGAATGCGGAGACGATGGCTGCGGAGGCGTCTGCGGGAGCTGCGTGCCCGGTTTTGTCTGCGATGGTGAATTCACGTGTTCCCTCGATACACCCGACGATGACGTCGTTGCTGTGGACAGCGGCGGTGGGGGTGTCGGCGGCGGGGGTTCTGGGTCCTCCGGCGGTTGCAGCACCACCGGCGGCGGGAACCGGGCCGCGCCGTTGAGCTTGCTCCTGCTGGCTCTGGTGATGCTGGCCCTGCTTCGTATGCAGATCCGGCCGCGTCGCCGCCCGCATCAAATTCGATGTACGTTGCGGTAGGGGATGCGGTAACCAACATTCGGCTGAGCAAGGAGAACCCTCCCCCCTTGTTGGGGGAGGTGCCCGCAGGGCGGAGGGGGGAGAACCCCGTGCAGAGACCCGTGTGGGAGATCTCTGCACGGGGTCCCGCCCCCATCGCCCTACTGCTCGCTGCGCTCGCCTCCGGGCACTTCCCCCAACAAGGGGGGAAGAGAGCGCGC
>CAZNWW010000269.1:0-6063 GCA_964576155.1 uncultured Myxococcales bacterium
CCGAAGAGGCCGAGCTGGCGTACCTCCGGGCCCTGGCCCTGGAGCACGGCGATCCCGAGAGCCACGCCCGGCTGGGGCGCCTGTACATGGACGCTGGGTTACGGGCTGCGGAGGCGACCCTCTTCCTGGGCAACGCGCTGCGCCTTCGCCCCGAGTGGACCATGCTCCACCTGGAGCTGGCCCGCGCCTGCCGTTCTGCGGGCGCGCTGGCCGACGCGGCCGGTCACGCTGAGGCCTACCTGGCTGCGGAGACCGATCCAGCGGGACGGAAGGAGGCGACCGCGCTGCTCCGTCAGCTCGAGGAGGCGCTCCCGGCGGATGCGGTGCGTGAGAGTACAACAGGGGACAGTGAGGAGAACGAAGCAGCGGCGGCTATGACCCGGGCCCGGGTTCTCCTGGCCGGGGGGGAAACCGACGCTGCCCTGGAGGCCCTCCTTCGGATCCCCGGCGACCATCGGGACGCCGCGGTCCTGGAGCTGGAGGCCCGCTGCCTCGTGGCCCGAGGCGAGCGGGCCCGGGCGATCCGCACCCTCCAGACCGCGCTCATCGAGGACGACGACCGACCGGCCACGCACCTCCTCCTGGGCCGACTCTTCCGGGAGGCCGGAGAGGTCAGGCGGTCCCGATCGCATCTCGAGCGCGCCCGTGACGGGGGCCTCTTCGAGGCCTCGTGGCATCTGGCGAATCTGGCACTCGGGCCCTGGCGGGACGGCGCTCTCGGCTGGCTGGGAGACCTGGCCCGTCGCGAAGAGCTCGGCCGCGCCAAGCGACATCTCGACGACTACATCGAAGCCGGGGAGGAGCGTCGCAAAGCCGAGGCGGAGAAGCTCTCCGGGCGCATCGATGCACGCCTCCGATCCCAGCGGAACACGGGCATCGGCCTGGCGGTCCTGCTGGTCCTCGTGATCCTCCTGTGGGTCCTGAGGCGCCGCGGCGGTGCCGGGCTCGAGGAGTTGATCCGACGTCACCCCGAGGCAGGCCCCGAGGTCCAGCGGATCCTGGCCGCGATCCGCCACGAGATCCTCAAGCACAACACCCTGCTCCTCGCGGGTCTCGTGGAGGCGCTGGAGTTGGATCGTGACGCCTCTGAGAAGGCCCTGCACCTATCGGAGAGTCTCTTTGGTCCTGGGGGCCGTGGGGGAGTGCGAGAGCACCTGATGTCCTATGTTGGTGAACTGGAGTCCGTGGGGAGGGCCCGGGGCCTCCGTCTCAATCTCCGCCGCCGCGACCCTGCAGTGGGCACGCTGTTGCGCGGGTTCGACGCGCTGGCCGCGGCCCGGCCCCTCCTGGATCGGGAGACAACCCTGGAGCCCCGGGAGCGGATCCGCCTGCTCGGGCACCTCCGGACCGCATCTCAACTGCTCAACGTGGAGGGGTACGAGGCCCTCCGGGGGATCCTGGACCGGCTGCGTACCCTCTCGGTTGGCGAGGACACGCTTCTGGGGATCGTACGGCGGGTTCGACGGGAGCCCGCGCTCTCGCGCCTTCCCATGTCACCCCCGGACCTCGAGATCGACGTGGAGCTGCCGGCGGAAGTGCTGGTGCCGCGGGCCGCGTTCGAGGACGCGCTGGGGAACCTGGTGCGCAATGCGCTGAGCTCCTCCGCTGAGCACGGTCTCTCTCCGATCATCCTGGGGCTCAGGATCACCTCCGAAATGGACCCGGTGATCGGCGTGGAGCGCGTTTCGTTTCATGTACGGGACGCATCCCCGGCTCGCCTCACCACAGAGATGATCCGGAGCCGGCACCTCGAGGGGGGCTTGGGTATCGCGTCGGACGTGGTGGCCCGATACGAGGGGACCATCGAGGTGGTCCCAGAGGAATCCCCGTGGACCAAGGCGGTCGTGATGACCTTCGACCGCAGGCACCCCGAGGAGGATGAGACATGAGGGCCCTGCGCGTACTCATCGTGGAGGACGGAGACGAGTACCTTCGAACCCTCACACGTTTCGTACCGGGACCAAAGTACACCCAGGTCAAGAATGGCGCGGCCGCCCTGGATGCGCTGCGCGGGGGCGACGTGGATATCGTCTACCTGGACATGCGGTTTGATCGAGTGCCCCTGGGGGATCTCCTCGGAGATCACGACGACGCTACCCGCCGCCACAACGGCGACCCAGCGAAGGGCTGGCGCCACATCCAGAACCACCAGGGCCTCTACGTCCTCGACCACCTCGTGGCCAACGACTTCAGCCACGTCCCCGTGATCCTGGCCTACGACTTCTCCCGGGAGGCTCGCCGACTGGAGTTCCTGCGAAGGCGGGTCCCGAAGCTCTACTGGGTTGGGGATGCGGTGACGCCGGAGGAGGTGATGGAGGTCATGGCAGAGGCGATGAGCTAACCCGCATTTCTCACCAGACATCGTAGCGAAGTCGTCGAGACCCTGCTGTGTCGGGCTTGTCCGGACCAGAGCAGCCGGAGTCGATGCAAGAGTATCGTCGAGGACTGCGACGGGAGAAACAGCCCGAGATAGCGGGAGGATCGGCGGCTGCAGCAGATGGGTGGTGAGAAATGCGGGTTAACAGCCGACGTCGGGATCGTACCCGACGTGGGGATCCTCGAGGATCTCGAAGTCCTGC
Organism: uncultured Myxococcales bacterium; assembly: GCA_964576155.1. Classification (GTDB taxonomy): domain Bacteria; phylum Myxococcota_A; class UBA9042; order CAIXZC01; family CAIXZC01; genus CAZNWW01. The sequence goes on from CAZNWW010000269.1 coordinate 2,580, forward strand.
TCATGGCGGTTGCGGGCCCGGTCGCGGACCTGGACGCGGATGGTGACGCCGTCCGCGGGGAAGACAGCGGGCATACGCAGCGCGCCGCGGTAGGTTCCGGTCTCCGTGTCCAGGGTCATACGAATCGGCGTAGCGTCCAGACCGGGCAGCCAGGCGACGACCTCCACCACGGGCTCGAAGGGATCCACCTCGATGGCCAGCAGCTCCTCGGGGGCCGCGTACGCGCTCACCCAGACCTCGAACTCCGGCGCGGTGCCGTCGATCCGGTATTCCACGGTCTTCCAGCGGCGCTCGCCCTTGGCGTCGACGATGAGGATACGGATGTCATAGACGCCGTCTTCCACGTCTCGAGGCACCAGGAAGCGGACGGACCAATGGCCCCTCGCCGGATCCCACCGGAGACGCTTCACCAGGCCGAAGGGGAAGTACGCTATCACCTGGCGGGCGTCCTCGGGCGCTACCGCGGACAGGACCGGATCTCCGGGGGGGATGTCCTGCATCGAGAGGCGTACGTCCTCGAAGCCGTCGATGATCCTCTTGTCGTAGCCCATGGTCCCCTGGCGGATCTTCTCCTTGATGTCCGCGGTCTTCAGGGACTCGGGCAGGGCCAGGAAGGTGGTGTAGTCGGTCACCAGGTTGTAGACGATGCCCAGGCGGGTGATCTCGGTGACCAGCTCCGGCGCATCCCCCCTGTCAGCCAGGAGATCCACGAGGTGATCCACCCGCTCTGCGGCCCAGAGCTTCTCCACATAGGAATGCCTCTCCTGGTCCGCGGGCAGGACCACATCCATGGTCAAGGTCTCCTCACGGCCGAGCACCGTACCGCTCAAACGGATCCGGCCGATGCCCGGGGTCTTGAATCGACCAAAGACCGTCACCTGGCCATCCCGATACAGATCCGGGAGGCGGCGGGGGTAGACAGCGGAGACGTCCAGACCCTCGAAGTCCAGTGAGAGATCGACCATGAGGGGCATGGCGATGCGATCGTAGAGGCGGCGCATACCCTCCTCGATGCGATCCGCATGGTCCACCATCACCGCGGAGCCTCGGTTCTCCCGGGCGAGGCGCTCGAGGAACCGGCGATTTACGCCGTCCCCCGCGCCGAAGGAGAAGACCCGGGCGTCAGAGCCGGCGCGGCGCAGGTCCGCAAGGATCTGCGCGGGGGGGCTGTTCCCCTGGCCGTCGGTGAGGAAGATGATCGCAGGGGGTCGATGGGAGCGGTTGGAGTCCAGCTCGTCGACCGCATGGGCTAACGCGCCGCGGATGTTCGTGCCGCCGCGGGTCTGGAGCGCCGCTACCTGGGCGAGGGCTTTGCCCTTCATCGCCGACTGCGCGGAGACCAACTTGCCGAAGACCGTCTCCGAGTCGTCGCTGAAGGTGAGGACATCGAAACGATCGCTCGGGTTGAGCTCCTCGATGATGTACTTGAGCGCTACCTTGGTCTGCTCGAGGGGGGTGCCGCCCATGGAGCCGGAGACGTCCACCACGAAGACGATGTCCCGGCCGATGACCTCGGTGTCTTCCACCAGGTCGCTAGGACTCACCAGGAGCATGAAGCTCCCTTCCGCGCGGCCGGAGCGATGCGCGGTGAAGCGCATGGCGGTGTCCTCGGAGCTGAGGCGGTACCGGATCGTCACGTCGCCGGTGAGCGCCAACGCATCGGTCTCGAATACCACCACGTGGTGGTGCGCGCCGTGGCGCTCCACCTCAGCGTCGAGGCCCTCGACCTCCACGTTGGAGATCGGCAGCTCGTCGGTGATGTCCACGGACAGGGTGAGGACGCCGGCGTCGTGGAGGTTCTCCTTCGGGATCACGTACTCCACGACCCCCTCCTTGAGCTCCATGGGGCGCATGGTGCGCACCTCCACCGGCTTGTCCTCCCCGGGCTGCACCGGATAGACCCGGAACCGGAAGCCCTCTGCCGTCTGCTCCAGGATCCCCGGATCCCGCTGGACCTGGGTCAGGTCCTCGTAGATCTCCGTGGCCATCTGCTTCTCCAGGACCTCCCCGACGATGCGCTCCTCGCCGTTCCAATACGAGAAACCCTCCACCAGCTCGTCGTGAGCGGTGGCGAGAAGACAGGTGATCTCCACGTCCTCCTCGAGATCGTTGCGGACATGGATGAAGTGCTGGGACGCGGCCACCTGGTTGTGGATGACCACGTCGAGGCGCTGGTATGTCAGGGGCACCTTCTCGGGATCAGGGCGGACTCCCTCGACGGTGACCGCGTCCAGGGTGAAGGCCGACGCAGGGGCCGCACCACAGAGGATCAGGGCGACGGCTGCGAGGGCCAGGATGAGCCACCCGCGCTGCGGGGGCAGGCTGTCGATTTCAGGATGGAAACACATGGGACCTCCTCGGTTTCAGGTGTCAATCACCCAAACCTAGAGCAACCCCCGTGCCACCCTCACAATACCCTGAAATAACAAGACGTTTGCGGACCTGACTGGCCATCAACCGGACATGAAGTCCAGCAATCGAAGACTTCGAGTCTACAAATTGAATACTATCGCCGGGTGCCGATGAGCTTGCGCGCCGAACCCACCGGCGCAGGGGGAGCGCTCATGGAGGAGCCCTCGCCGACGCCCAGGGTGCTGGCGATCATCTCCACTTGCATCCATGAGGCCGAGATCTCCCGGTTGAGCTCCGAAGCCGCCCGGACCAGATCCGCGTTCTCCGGCCAGCGGGCCACCTTCTGGTCCAGGAACATCCCGATACGGTCGGACGGGATCGTCTCGAGGTGGGCAGCGTAGGCGGTCCAGGCGTCCTGGTGCCGACGGAACGCATCAGCGAAGTCCCAGGGTGTCCCGTCCAGGGAGATCGCGGCCATCTCCCGCGCGTAGGCGAGGTGTCCCGCGAGCCAATCTGCAGCGTTGCGATAGCGGACCTGGATGTACCGTATGGAGAAGGCTGTGTCTGCTTCGAACACCCGCCGCACCGCGGTCGCCGGGTCCAGGGTTCCGCCAGGGCCAGCCACGGGCCCCGGGATCTCGACCACGGCCGCCTCCTTCTCCTCCCGCTCCCGGTCCCGGCACCCGACCAGGACTGAACAGACGAGGACCAGGAGGGCGGCGGCGCAGCAGATGTGACGCTTACAGGTCATCGTGGAGCATGCTACCACGGTGCGACAGAAGGCGTCATGGAAAGCCTCATACGACCGGATCACCACCGGGCCCTGTGGGAGGCCCTTCAGGGCCTCCAACCCGGGGGCAGCTACCGGGGCGGCTTTCCGCTCCGCGGCAGGGGCCTCCCATTGGCGCCTATCCCGCTCTCCATCCTTCCGCTCCTCACGAATATCCCGTCCCCACACCCGCCAAGCGGCAGTGTGCAGCTCCCCGGACCATCTCCTTCACAGGGCGTCCAGGTCCCCTCGATGCATAAGGACGCACCGTCTCCGCACCCGCATCGGCAGTACTTCCAGAGCCACTCATCCGTCTCGCCGTCGCAGTCGTTGTCCACGCCGTCGCAGACCTTGTGGTTGCAC
>CAZNWW010000270.1:0-6054 GCA_964576155.1 uncultured Myxococcales bacterium
CTCGGCCTCTTCGGCGTGTCCCGTTGCCCGCAGCACGTCCCCGAGCGCGGAGCGCGCCTCCGCAAAGGTCGGCGCCAGGGCCACGGCCTCGCCCAGAATCCGGGCCGCCTCCTCGAACTCTCCGCGTCCCCCGAGGAGCCGCCCCCGGGTGGTGAGGATGCGGGCCTGCCCGGGGACAGCCTCCGGCCCGGGCAGCCAACCCAGGCGCCGGGCCTCGCGGTCTACCGCTATCTGGCGTTTGCGCCGATCCGCCTGCTTCGCGGTCTCCCCGGCTTCCCGGATCGACCGGTACCAATCCAGGGCCTCGTACTCCCGGCTGAAGCTCCGGTAGAAGTCACCGATCTCCAGGCGGAGGCGGTCGTCGAGGGGGTGGTGTTTCTGCAGCTCCCGCCAGAATCGGGCCCCGGCCTCGAAGCGTCCGCGCCTCGCAGCGATGCGAGCCTGCCGAAGGATCACCTTCCGCTGGTTGCCACGAAGCTCTCGGGCCTTGACGAGCAGCGCCGCCGCTTCCCGGAGGCGGACCTCGGATTCCCCGCCGGTGGTCGTGTCCGCCGCCAGGAGATCTGCGAAGTTGATCAGCGCAACCGCGCGCTCAGGCTCCAGCTCCAGGGTGCGGCGGTACAGGACCTCTGCCTCCTCGTGGTTGCCCAGGACCTGGAGGAGGTAAGCCAGGTTGTTTGCGATCTCCGCATCCTCGGGATTCATCTCCCTGGCTTCGCGGAAGGCCTCCAGCGCTTCCGGATACCGTTTCTCCTGGAAGAGGCGCAGCGCGTGCTCGTTGCGCATGCGTGCCAGCTTCGAGAAATCGGGGCCGACGCCGGCGTCTTCGAGGTCCTCGGTGCCTGGGAGCTCAACCGACGGTTGAGCCTTTGCCGGTACGGCCGTGGCGAGCAGAAATGCTATGGCGAGGGGGGTGATCGTATGGTGCGGGCTCATGGGAGCTCCCGCCGCAGATCCCGGACCTTGAGGCCGAGTTGGTTGAACCGCAGCCGGACGGCTCTGGATCGGGCCGGGTCGTCCAGCAGGCGCTCCGCCATGGCCTCGAAGTCCCCGCCGGAGCTCCGGAACAGAGCAGCGTACACCTGCCTCTCCAGGTCCCTGGCGACAGCATTGAGGGTCTCCGCTGGACGAATCGTCGGGCTGGGATTGTCACGGTCCCCCCTGTCGCCATTGATGGGCAGAGAGGCGTCCAGGAGGGTGCCCACCAGCGAGGGATCCACCTGGAGGCGGGTGGAGGACAGGCGGAGCCCGCCGCGGACCGCGTCCGCTGCGGAGACCAGGGTAAAGGTCACCAGGTTTCTGACCACCAGGGACAGCTCCCGCAGGTTGCCGGGCCAATGGTGTTTCTCCAGGAGGCGCCACCCGGCCTTGGGCAGCGGCAGGGAGAGAGCCCCAGCGGCAGGCACCCCATCTCCCGGGAGGAGCAGGGCAATCGCCGCGCCGGCCTCCAGCCCTGCGGCCTGGGCCACCTGGTCCCGGAGCGCCGCGATCTCGGGGTCGTCCTGGGCCTCGGCCGCGAGGCGCCGTGCAAGAAACGGGAGGTCCTCCGGGCGTTCCCGCAGGGGTGGTAGAAGTACCCGGGTAGCCGGCGAGAGGCGCATGTACAGATCCGCACGGAAGGTCCCCGCGGCCACCGCTTCGGCCAGGGACCGGCTGGTAGCGGCGACGATCTTCACGTCCACCGGGACCCGGCGGGACGCACCCAGGGGCTGGATCTTCCGGTCCTGGAGCGCGACGAGGAGCTGCTTCTGGACCTCCATGGGCAGGTCCTGGACCTCATCCATGAACAGGGTGCCCCCGTCCGCCGCCTCGAAGGCACCCTTGCGGTCGGCCACTGCGCCGGTGTACGCGCCCCGGCGCGCGCCGAAGAGGTGGGCGGCGATAAGGTCCCGGGGCACCGCGTGGAGATCCAGGGTCACGAATGGTCCGTCCCGGCCGCTGCGAGGGTGGACGAAGGCCTCTGCGAGGTAGGATTTTCCGGTGCCTGTCTCGCCTTCGAGGATCACCGAGGTGCGCCCCCGCGCGAGGACCGCGAGTCGGCGCCGGGTGCGCCGCATTGCCGGGGAAAGGCCCCACAGCACCGGACCATCCTCCTTCTCGACCGCGGCCTCGGCCAGGGCCTCGGTGATCCGGATCCGCAGGCTGTCCAGGTCGTGTGAGTCCATGAACCAGGTTCGGGACTCCGCGGCCAGTGCGCCGTCTGCGTCCACCAGGGCCAGATCCTCCTGTGCAGTGAGAAGGACCACCGGGAGATCCGGGAGGCGGCGGCGCAGCTCCCGGAGGATCGCCACCCCCTGGAAGCGCCGTGTACGTCTGGGGCTGGCGTCATCTGCGAGGGGCAGGAGGCGGTCCTCAGGGACGTCGAAGTGGACATCCAGGAGGACCAGATCGGCGCCCCGTGGATGGGCCTCGAGCCAGGCCAGGGCCGCGGGACCGTCGGGCAGGCGGTCTCCTCCTGGTCCACCGGGGTGCACCAGCTCCACCTCGGGCAGGCGTGTCGCCACGAGGCGTGCGTAGTCTTCCCCGTCGTCGATGACCAGGACTCGGGGTCTTTGCGCCGTACTCATGTGGTCTCCTGCAGTTGCTCCATCAGTCCACGGATGCGCACCGAGACAGCGCGAAGATCCCCAGTGACGGCACTTCGGTCGAGGGGTGCATTCCCTACCAGCCTGGAGTCCCAGGCGAGAGCCTTGGTTACGGCATTGATCAACAAGTCCCAGCCGGGGGTGCCGTCGAGTGTCTCTCCGACCTCTGCTTGGAAGCCGTCCCAGATCGATTGCGCCGAGCGCGTCCCGTCCGGGCCGATCCGGGTCTCCCGAAGCGCGCCCCGGACCGCATCCCGAAGGTCCGCGTCCGTTGCGTCGGCGGGGAGCATGGTCACGGGCATAGCGATATACTTCCCCAGGTCGTGCTGAAGATCTGCGAGTGCGTCCAGGAGGTCGTCGGCGATCATGGGCACAGAATAGATCAACTCTACGAAATGTGGAAGATGACGTTACCGGGAGAGCTCGGTCAGGCCGCCGTCGGTGGCCAGATACACCTTGTCCCCAAAGGCCAGGACGTCGTGGACCTCGTCGCCGGCGAGGCCGTCGCGGGTGGAGAGGCGGACCGCGCCGGCCGGGGAGAGGATGGTGAGGCCCCGCAGGGTGCCTACCCAGAGGCGACCGTCGATCTCATCGACGGAGAGGGTGTAGTCGTCGGAGAGGCCGTGGCGGGTGGTCCAGGTGGTCCACTCTGTCCCGTCCCAGCGGCTGAGGCCACGGGTGCACGTGGCTACCCAGAGGTCGCCTGCGTTGTCCCAGGTCAGGTCCATGACCCAGTTGTCCGTGAGGCCTCCGCGGTCGTCGAGTCCCCGGAAGGGCCCTGGACCCTCCTTGATGAGAATACCCTGATCCACGGTGCCCACCGCTACCTTGCCGTTCCTCGCAGCGATCCGGGTGATCCGGTTGGAGCTGATGCCCGAGCGCCGGTAGTAATGGGTCCAGCGCTTGCTCCCGACGCGGTGCACAGCGCCGGTGTCGGCGACCCAGGTGCGGTTGTCTGCGGGGTCCACCGCGACGCCGGTCACCGAGGCGTGCCAGGGGCAGGGGCGTTTGATGTCCTCGATGCATTCCTCGTGGGTGGCCTGGCGGAAGTCCCCGTCCCGGTCAACCACCGCGACCCCGGTCAGGGTCGCGATGTAGAGCTTGTGCCGGGTGGCCGCCATGTGGTTCACCATGTCCGAGGGCAGGAGTTCAGGTCCCCGGTAATGGATCCAGCGTCCCTCGTGGAGGCGGCAGACCCCGGAATCGAAGCCGCCGACCCAGAGTTCTCCCCGGAATACCGCCAGGGCTGTAAGGCGTGGGCCGCAGGGCAGGCCGTCGTCGGCCAGGGTGGACCACGGGCCTCCGACGGCCGGGCGGATGCGGACACCCTCGTCCGTGGCCAGCGCGACGAGATCGCCCCAGCGCGTAGCGTCGTGGACCAGCGCTGTCCCATCCCAGGGAACCGCTGTCCCGTCATCGAGGAGGGCCGCGGCGTCGTCCCACGCTGGCGCTCGGATGGCGGCTCCGTCCTCGATCCTCCAGGCGCGGCCAGGACTGAGAATCCGCAGCCCCTCCGGGTGATTGGCTATTGTGGTAACCGGCGTGCGCAGCTCCAGCGTGGTGCCGTCATCCAGGCGCAGCCGGCCATCGGCCATGCCCGCTGCGTAGCCGCCGGCCCTGGTGCCGGAGAGGCTAAGAGGAGGCGCCTCCAGCGTGTCGACGGCTCGCAGCGCCGCGCCGCCCGGGGTCGGGATCAGGTGGAACACCCGGCCGTCGTCCCGCGCAGCGATGAGGCGCTCGCCGGAGGAGGCCAGACGAAGGAAGCGCCCTGCGAGGATCGTATCGAACCGCGCCCCGTCCGGGGCGAGGACGGCGAGGCCGGCCTCGGTGGCGATCCAGAGCCGGCCCTGATGGAAGCGGCAGTCGGTGACCCGGTTGCCGGGGAGGCCGTCCAACGCGTCGAAACGGCGGGAGGACCCGGGGCGGTGCAGGAGGACACCACCCCGGGTTCCCACCCAGAGGTCGTCGTGGTCGGCCGCGAGGCAAACGGCTTCCCGGACGCCGCCCGTGGTCCCCACCACGCGCGGGACCGGGGGCACCGTGTCCTGCGCGAGGGCGGGAAGGAGAATGAGGACCAGGGTTTCGAGCAACGCCAGCATGACGACCTCCGTTCGACGAAGTACACCGAGGGAGATTGCAATGCGCGTGCCAGGCCCTGAAGCTACCTTGCGCCCCACCGCTCTCACGGGGACCGCCCCCCAACAAGAGAGAAGTATCTACAAAACCAAGACTAGTGTTCGGAATCATAGACCCGAGATCTTCAAAGACGAGCCAAGCAGCGCTTGTGCTGCTAGTCGTCTGCTACGGAGCGGAAGTGTAACCAGCGGACGTAGCGCTTCAGGAGGGCGGCGCCCATGGGGTCGCCGGGGTTGGTGATTCTGAGGTCCAGGCCTGCGGACCAGCCTGCTTTGGCGGGTTTGACGGCCTCGACGTTGCAGCGGAGGACCAGGCGAGCGTCTCCGCTCTTGGTCTTCAAGTCGAAGATCATCCCCACCTCTGAGGCCACGGACGGCGTCGCCTCGGTCTCCACGAAGAGTCCCCAGGTGGCCAGACCCCGGATGGCGACCTCTTGCTGGATCTCATCAATCACCAGGTTTCCGGGGAGCTGGCAGGGCGCGTAGACCTTCTGGTTGTCCACCCGCATGGTGATGGGTCCGGAAACCTCGGGCTCCGGGGTCCGCGCCGCCCTGGGCTCTGATGGGGCCTTCTCGGCCTCGGCATGGCGCGTGTTATAGTCATCCGAGTGGACCACCTTGACGTTGAGCATGTCCATGAGCTCCAGAACGGACCTCTTCTTGGAAGGCTTCTTCTTGCGCCGTGCTGCGGGGAAGATGAACGAAGACACTGCGCCATTGGTCGCCTCGAACTCGGCGTCCTGGATATCACCACCCGGGTCCACGTTCAGGAGGTCTCTGAGGAAGTTCGCAAGCTGCAGGGGGGACGCGTCGGTGATCGCCTTGATCCACTGGACCCCCAGGCCGGGGACTGGCGTCGTCTGGTGTCGCATCACCTTTCCCACCAGATAGATCGGCGTCTCCTCGGAGAAGCGTGGACGGAAGATCAGCGCGACACGTCCTCCGATGGGGACATCCTTGGTTGTCGCTACTAACATGCCGGTCTTGGACAGATCCTTGGAATGGGCTCCCAGGCGGTCGCCCTCGAAGTAGCAGACGACCTCCTCCTCCTGGATCCAGCGTTATGATTTCCGTCTCTCCATTCCTTCCTCGTAATTTTTTGAGTCAGCTTTGCGGCTGAGTATACCACGTGGTGTTCAACGCTCAAGCTCACGGCAGCCGCATCCCGAACACAGACATCAGAAAACCGTAGATGTCCGCGGCCTCCTCGATCTTCATGGACGTGGGCTTCCCCGCACCGTGGCCGGCTTTCATCTCCACCCGCAGGAGGATCGGGTTCTTCCCGGGGTCCGCGTGCTGGAGGGCCGCAATGAACTTCCGCGAATGCGAGGGCA